>NZ_CP144124.1 GCF_036429475.1 Halalkalicoccus sp. CGA53 | reverse complement strand
ACGACGCTGCCTCATGGAACTACGATCCAATAGCCGATGAGTATTTCTACAGCTTCGGCTGTACGATCGTCTCAACCGGCGCAAAAATCTTAATAGCAACGTAGTTCTCACAGGCCAAACAAGCAGACCAAGAGACGGCGATGCGCGTCACACGTGACGCGCTCGCCGTCGAAACTCCGATCTGGATGCTTGGAGACAGTGCATACGACATCCTCGATTGTCACGACCACCTGCTGGCCGCAGGGGTCGTGCCAATCGCTCCATACAATCCGAGAAACACTGACGTCCCGAAAGACATCGAGTACAAGGTCGAAGACCGAATCGAGGAACACAGCGAGGACCTTCAGCTGAAACAATCCATCTTGGACGAGACGTTCAACTGCCGGACAAGAGTCGAACGAACCAACGACGCAGTCAAGGACTTTGGCCTCGGGCACGTCCGCGCCCGAGGCCGCGTCCACGCACGAACAGAAGTGTTCCTTGCGCTGTGTCTCCGGCTCGTCGTTGCAATCACCAACTACGAGCGAGGAAACGAACCAGGTTGTGAGAAATTATGAGATGGATTCGATGACACGCTCTAGGGTGTGCAACCAAACCAAGCAGACAGTGAGGTAGAGGAAGAGCACCCGCTAAATTTTGTTGTCAACAGCCTTGGAGACGAGCTTCCGATTACCTTGAGTGAGAACGTGAAGGTCACCTCCGATGAGTTGTACGAGGTCCTCGCCGGCGCCAACGCCGGCGGGACCCCGATCGATCACATCTGCGAGACAACCGACGACTCACCCCATGCCAATACCGTCCGTGGGCATCTTACCGATCAGTTCGATCTCGGCACCGTCGTGACAGTCAGAAACACGCTCGTTCAGCGGGACCTCCTCGAGACGCTTCCAGATCGACCGGTGGAGGTCGTCGCCGACCTTCACCTCGATCCCTACTACGGAGACGAGAACGAAACGGAGTCGCTGAATTTTTCTCAGACGAAACGAGGAACCACCGCGTTTCACGCCTATGCCACGCTCTACGTACGCGTGCGCCACAAGCGATACACGCTGGCGGTCCGCCAGCTGGAAGCTAGCGAGTCCACCAGCGACGTGCTCGCAGAGTTCCTGACGCTGCTCGACGGCCTTGACACGGAGTGATCTGCGAAAAGTTTGAATTCAGAGCAGACGTACAACTCTGAATGAACAGGTCTTCTCGGGAAGAATTACATCGACGCCTATCTGAGAGAGACCTTGACAAAGCAATTGATGACGCTCAGAAAGCGGACGAGACCCCTCTCGTCCGCCGCTTGTGCTTTGTAAAGAATCTCTACGTGGGCGAGACACGTACAGAGGCTTGGGAGACGCGTCGGTGTCTCCCAGCCGACCAGAAATCGCAGGGGACGCGCCTGGATTGACGCTGGTGTTGATGGTTTGCGCCCGAGCTTCGGAGGTGGTCGACCCCCGAAGCTCACCCCACAGCAGTTCACAGAACTCTGTGACCTCCTCGAAAAGGGCCAACCTTGGACGCCTAAGGCAATTCACGCTCTCATCGCCGAGCGTTACGATTTCACCTACGACCCAGCTCACCTGAGCCGAAAACTTCGAACGACGGAAATGCGGTACGCAAAGCCACGTCTGATGGATCTCCGACGACCGGTCAATGCCGACGAGATACTCGCCGAGCGCATCATGGTGATTAGCGAATCAAATTGAGGAATCCGTCGAGGTGGTTGTCAATCCACGAGGCAGCGAAGCTGAGTTTCTCAGTCAGTTGTTCGAACAATTCGTCAAGGAGTGCTCGGTATTCGTCTTCGCCGTCAACGATCAGCGGCGAAAACTCCCACTTGAGGCTTTTCCAGACCGGTTCGGTTGGGTTGAGGTCCGGTGAACAAACCGGGAGGAACACGAGATCGATTCCAAGTTCGTGGGTCAGCTTGCGCGTGTACTTGCAGACGTTAGAGGAGAAGTTATCCAACACGAATAGAATCCGCGTACCGGGGTTCTGCTCGCGAATCTTCTCGAAAAACTTACAGATCTGTTCTTTCTCTTGATTCGGTGGAAACGACAGCACGCTCTCACCGTTGAGCGAATAGAACCCGGCCGCAGGTGTGTCGATTTTCACCAGCGGCCCGTTGATAGGTGGCTCATCAACTGTGTACAGTCGCTGAGAATTGTCCCACGGCTGCTGGTGGGAAATATCGAAAAATCCCACCACTGCTCCGCCATCAATGCAGATGTCCTCACCGGTACCCCACTCATCGTCATCGTCTTGGTCACCCTCACGCTTGTTGTGAGGTTGGTCGTGGGAGTCCTCGACGAACGCGTACTCGACGCGTTTGTCGAGGATCTCTTCAGCGTTATCTGGTCGTTTCGTGCGTGGAATGGCGTAGGAGAGGCCGAGATCAGAGAAAAACGTCGGGAGGTAGTAAGGATGATATTCGACATCGAACTCCTCGTCAAGGAGGTTCTGGATCTCCTGTTTTTCCAGGGTTGACCCTCTCGCAGTCGCGCAATCAATTCATCTCGTTGGTCTTCATCGAATCGCTCTTGGGAAGCAGATTGTTGGTAGCGATACCGACGCTCTTTCAGTGGCCGGAGAGTCGCCCTCTCGCTCGGGAACGACCTCGATCTTACCCATCTACTGCTGTTCCTCATAAGTTTGAAAACCGCAGGACAGCTCTCCACCAACAATGTCCATCACAAGAGCGTCATCGAATTTTGGGGGCCGACCGCCCCCGAAGTTCGGGGTGAGCTTCCCAAATCCGCCCTCATTCCAGCGTTCGACCCAATTCGTGGCCGTTCCCTCGGATTTTCCGACATCGTCGGCTGCCTCAGCCAGCATTGATCCATTGTAAAGCCGTTTGATGAACACGAGCCGTTCGTGTTCCTTCACATCGTCCGTTTCGTTGAGTAACCGATCCAGATCCTCTTCACTCAGGTGTCGAATGATATCCTTCCCTCGACCAGTCACTACACCAAAGAGATACTTCTCCTCAATTACTGTCCCGGATCACTAAAAAGCGCTCGGCGAGAAAGAAGCCGGTGGAGAGGAGGATGGTCTTGTAGTGTCGGGTTCTTTCGATGAGTCGTGACTACAACCGTTCGAAAACTTGCAGCGGATGTAGTCGTACGACTGGACGGTCGAGATTGAAAAACCACTCGTAGCGATTCCCTGGCGGTCGATTGGCTTCAATGCGTTGGCCAGCCAGAGTACGCTAACGTTTAGAGAGGGACTGGAAAAAAGCATCTGTGAAGCGTTAGAGGTCTTCGTCAGCCGGTCTGATATCCGTATACCTGTCTCAGTCTATCGGTTTCTGGCCATCGGTAGATCGAGCGAATACGTCGAAATCATACCTCGTCTAGCGATCCTACAGAACAAATTTCAACGAATCGTTTCATCAGTCTGAAGAGAACCTTGGTATTCAGAAGAATTAAATATGTCTAATCCAACATTGCTAGTTAAACCAATCGGACTGAGGTATCGCCGTCATGAATAATATACCAAATTTTTATTGCCTTTTAATTTCTGAATGGAGAAGAGGCCGTGGAAAGGTCCTTGCAGCCATTGGTGCTGGGTGGTTTCTTTCAATTGGGGTACGGCTTTCATACCCGGTTTTGTTACCGTACCTTCAGACATCCTATAATCTGACCCTATCAACAGCAGGTCTTTTGTTGTCAGTACTTTGGGTAACGTATGCATTGGGTCAGCTTCCCGGTGGTATGCTCGCAGACCACTTTGGTGAGGGAGTCATCATGTCCATCGCGATGATTATCGCTGCGATTACACTCTCAATGGTCGTTCTAGGAACTTCAACAATTATCCTATTCGTTGCTACAGCGTTATTCGGGATGGCTTGCGCACTTTTTGGGACGGCCCGTTTAACTGCCGTCTACCATACTTATCCAGACAATCGCGGCACGGCGATCGGACTCATATCCGCAGGAGGTGATATCGGAAACACGGTTCTACCCCTTGTCGCAGGGATCCTGGCGGCGGTATTTATGTGGGAGTTTGGATTCGGGTACACCATTCCACTGTTCTTATTAGCGGGCATCTCGTTGTGGTTTGTCGTCCCGAATCGAACCTCCACATTAGGGAATTCAAGCGTCGTTGTCTCCATAGAATACGCCAAAGTTGTGAAAAGTGGCATACTGAAGCGTCCTGTTGTCCTCATTGTCACGATACAGCTACTCGGAACATCGATCTGGCAAGCGTTTACCGGCTTTTATCCCTTATATTTGATGGAAATGAAGGGACTGAGTCCATTTATAGCCAGTGGTCTATTCGCTCTGTTTTTCGCTATGGGTGCCTTCCTAAAACCAACATCGGGGTTCGCGTATGACCGATTCGGCCCTCGCAAGGTACTCCTAATCCTGATGACTACCAGTGGCACTGGATTATTGCTCCTTCCTATAATTGTAGGATTCTGGCCACTTGTTTTCACCACAGCAGTCATTGCCGCTATGGGCGGGCGTGGAACTATCTGTCTTTCATATATGACCGAAGAGATCCCGGATGATATCCTGAACACCGGGTTGGGTACGGTTCGAACCATCTACATGTCAATTGGTGCGATTAGCCCAACTCTACTCGGAGTGGTTGCAGAGGCAGGGTATTTTAACGAAGGTTTTTTTATGCTTGCCGCCACAGCCGGCTTGGCTATAGTATGTGTTTTATTACTTTCCGAACACTGATTGCTTGATATATTATCAGTATAAAATTCACCGCCAGGCTTGATTACTGTGTTGAATTGGGGTATGTCGGCGGGATAGACTGTCAAACCAGTAAGGATAAAGCCGAGAGAGGTCAATTTGGTTGAGGTAGACCTCCTATACTTGGTCCGGATCTGTAAGCGTGTAGCCAATAAAGCTTTGGGACAGCGCGCGGATTCGTCCGCTGGTTGCATCTCGCCATCCCAAGTTTCCACCACGATCTAGGGGCATAGCAGGCTGTCATACCATCTGTGCCTTCGAAAGAAAGAAGTTCACCAGTTGTCAAGTACTGCCATTACGCATCATACAACCACACCCACAACGCCCGTTCGAGGACGACCTCTATACACTACGATAGATGACCGAGACGTACTTTTCAGCGGTCAAGCACTTGCACACACGACCGTGCTGGGGCAAACCTATTACCTCGAATTCAGAGAATTCGTCGTGATTTTCGCAATCTATAACGTCGAACACGCCACCTCGGTATAATTATCCCGGCGGCACACCCCTCATCAACTAAAGACTTTAATTTAAAAGTTTATTAAAGAATTGAACTCGCCAGTCTCAACTACGAATCGACGTGATTTAAATTTCCAATAATGCCAATTCGCGTTCAATTGCTTCCTCTGATCTTACACCGAGCATTCTGCAGGTAACTTGAGAATTTTCGATGGTTAGTGTGGTTGGTGCAGCTTTTAAACCCCAATCATTTTTAAGAAAATATGGATCGGTCGGTCCATGCACAGAGGCGACAATAATATCAATATCCATTTTATTTTTAACATTTTGGATGCGACCAGCCATTTTCTCACATGGTTTGCTATTGTCCGTCCAAACAAACACAATCAAAGGATCAAAAATTGAGGTGAATAATGAAAGCTGACGTGGATGTACAGGAAAAAACGTTTCATCAAGCCCGTCGAGTCGTTCCAATCCCGTCATGGAGTTGTGCAACAATATCGATAGTTTGACGAGCATCTCATCTGCAATATCCGAAGAAATTTGATTTATGACAAGTAAGTGTGCTGTGAATTCCTTATCTAAATCATTAAAATTTTCGAGGTTGACCCCCTCCAGAGGAGTCGATCGAAATATTTTTGCGGGATCATTGATTTCTTCCACGTGTTTTTTCTTTTGTTCAAATAATTCGATATATTCCTCGCTAAACTTCATCTCCCCCTCTGAGAAGAATCCGCTGATCACTCCCCAACTTTCCAGTTTTGGTAATATCTCTTGCATTTCAGTAGTCTAGTAATACGGTTGAGGCGTATTAAATAGTACTCCACATCCGTTCTAGGCAAATCTCGTAGTAATCGTGATGTAAGGTATTAAATTCAATGTATTAATTAATATAATTCAGTCGTTTACAGACCGTCTCTGCCAGAATTATGACCAACGTAGAAGTGCTTTCAGCCGTTAGTGCTCCGATTCACCTACGGTTTCGAGTGCTGTAACTAATGAACCACACGAATCCGACCTGATAGTGTCGGGTTACGTTAGGTCCGCACCAAACGGCTCATGGCGCACCCTGTAAAAGGAGCAAGCGCAACGAGCGTTCGGATCCAGCGCGCCTGATAGAACTTCGCGATATCAGGCGCGCGATACTCTTCAGCCGGCAGATTCGTGATGTAGAGGTAATAGTGTTGTTCCTCTTCGTTCCAGACCCCGATGGCACGGAACGTATCAACGGCAAACGAAGCCGTGCCGTTGTAGACTCGTCGTCAAAGTTGTCTTCCCCCCCGACATTGATGACGTCTCGGTGATGATCGTCCAAGATCTCCTGAACCTGCTTCCCTTCCATGGAAATGGCGTTGCCACGCCATTTCCTGAATTCATTGGTGATTTCGGGGTTTGAGTTGGGCTTGAGTCGCGTGAGGAACCAGCCGCCGTTGGCATTAATGAGATCCATCGTCCTGTAGTCGAAGTAGGCTTGATCGAACAACAGCATGACGTTCTCAACCCATGGACCGGTCAAGAGTTGCGTTGACTCGTGGGTACGCGCGTCTGTGATGGTAAAGTAAGCTGGAAGTCCCGTGCTGACGGCTTCGACCACGTGGAGCTTCGCTCCAGCGTGGTCGTCGCCATAACCTGGAAACACGCCCAAGAGAGACTAATACAGCGTGATGACCGTCATATCAATTAGGAATACTTCGCGGAACTGATCGAGCCGACCTTGGAGACGGTCTTCCTCGGCTTCGAGGTCCTTAAGGACGCCCTCGAGGACCTCTCGAAGAAACGCACAGAGCGCCTCGGTGAACCAATCGTGAAACGACGAGTAGCGGAGTGTACCACCGAAGGTGTTGATTAATTTCTGACGGAACTCTTCGATTGTCCGATAATGGCCAGTAACAAATCCAAGCGTTAACAACCAGAATAAGGCATCAGCCTCGAGTTTTCCGCCCTTACGCTGGACCAAGCCGGTTGCGCGAGCAAGCTTGCGCAGCCGGGTATTCGGAAACGTCTTCACCAATCGTTCTTCTATTACCGAATCCGGTGGGAGTTTCATTCATCTCCTCACCGGGTCTCATGCCGCTACAGTTGGCGGTCTCTGCATCTTCTCGAGTTAGCCTTGAACTGATGCCTCCAACACCCGTGGAGGTGTTTGGGTTGCGCCTGCATTTGATGGGTCTCTCAATTAGAGAAACGAATGCTATCCTTGAGTGGCTCAGCATAGATCGCTCACGTGGCGCAATCTGGTCGTGGACGCCACGGCTGATGGATCGCCAGTCCACCCGCTGTCGACGAAGCTGAAGTGGGTTGCCATCGACGAGACGGCGATTCGGAGTGCTGGCGAATTCTGTTGGGGTGTATGCGGTGATTGATATCAAATCAAAGCTGTTGCTTGATGTGGAAGTGTTCAGCCGACGCGGAACTGATCTCGCGTCGTTCATGGGAGGGGAACTCTCGTGCAGCCAGTCAGAACGCAAAGCGTTCTGAGGACGGCGTTCCTACATCGACTGGCATAATACTACAGTCTCTCGGAGGCAGTGGTTCTAGCGGATGGCTTCAGCTATCTGACTGCCCATGATCGATTGGGGTTGAACAGTCGGCTCGTTTTGTTGGAAAGAAACCTGATGAAAAAGTGGGTTCAGACGCTCGCGATGCGCACCAACCGCTTCCATACCTATTTGCGTGGCAATCAGCAGAGCGCAAGAATCTGGCTCCGCCACTTCGCCCATCACAATAATTTTCATCGCCTGAATCAAGCACTGGATAACAGCACTCCTGTCGAGTAGATCATCATCATCTAATAAGTGCCGAGATGATACTGCTATTAGATCTCTAACAATAACCGGCGGCCAACGGACTCGTTGCTACTGATAGTTACGACTAGTCTGAAAGAGCGGGATTGTAATAAAGAATTCTGACTTATGACCTCTCCCGAATATATAATACCCGCTTAGACGAATGTCTTGTAAAACTCCTCGGTAGTCAGATAGTATTGTACATCACCCCTTATTTTCTTATAATGATTATCTCTCTCATTCCTTACTTCACGGCTAATCCTCAAATCGTTTGATTCATGGAAGTCAGATTCTACACCCATATTTCTCATCAAGAGGTAGAAACTAACAGGGTGGAAGATCATAGGGTCAGTAATATGTTTTTCTAATCGCGTTGGGGGTAAGACATTCGTATCGAAGCCTCCTTGCTTAAACTCCCTTTCTAAAAGATTAACACGTGGGCTGGCTTCTAGGGATTGCATCATCTTCCAGAACTTAGACTGGCCGGAGGAATACCTGTAGTGCGTTACGATGAAATCACGAATGGATTCCCAAGTGTGCTGACTCCAGGTATTATAATAATTTCTGATTGCCTGATTGTTTATACCTCCGTGGGCAGCGATTAAATTTGAAAGATTAATAGCCGCGATTGCATTCGTAGTGAGTCCTGTAGACTGTAAAGGCTCAACAAAGCCTCCTGCGTTTCCAATCGCGACACAATTAGATTCCCAAGCAATATCATAAAATCCGGAGGTGAACTCGAAATATGAAATATCATCGTTCAATATATTGGTACCACAATAATCAACTAATTCTGTCCGAGCCTGGGTATTTGAAACGTGGCTTGAAGAAAAAACATATCCAATATCTCGATGTTCATAAGTATCAATTTGCCAGAACCAGCCGTAATTTCCTGTTTCGACGATAGTAGCAGGAATGACCTCCTGGAGTGATCTATCTACCTTGAGAGCGAAGGCTGTATCCAATGGGAAGGAAAAATCAGTAAAATTGTTCTGTTGTTCCCTCTTTAAGATACGTCTGAATCCAGACGCATCGATATATAGGTCAGAATTGTAAGTTTGGTTTCCACTAACAGCTTCGATTTCAGATCCATCTGTTTCAACCTCAGCAATCCGATCATTGATAAGTCTAATCCCTCTTTCCTTGCATATATCACGCAAAAAATTGTTGAATCGGTTCAAATTCAGATGATAAGCAACTGGTCTGTACAATTGAGTCCTTGAACTTTTAGGGTCATAGACCCAGGGGGATTTACGTTGAACCACAATTTCTTCATTTTTCGTATAGCGCGGAGGTTCCATATTTGGTGATAAATACTCGTATTGATAATATTCTACAGCCTTTGGTGTATTTTTCGAGGGAAATTTAGTCGAAATATCGAATGGGAAATGAAATTCGGGATAACCACACCAGTCCCTGAAATAAACGCTGCACTTCCAAACTGGTTTAACTTGTTTGATAAAACGCGACATGTCTATACCAAGTTGATCGTGAAGAATATTCAGAATACGCCAATAGGTGCTCTTTCCAATCTGTGGAATTTCTTCCTCAAAGTCATCGATTACTCGAATATCTAGATCTGGATTTAATTTTCGTATTGCAAGGGCTGTAAGAAGTCCGGAATCACCACCCCCGACCACAATAATACGACGGATGCGCTGAGTCATTGTTTAAAAGAGCGCGGGAGGCGTTGTTACACTTTCGATTCGTATCAGCTTGAACAGTCTTTAGTACGAGTGTGCCTAGTATTGAAGCTGTAAAATAGCTGCATTGAATCGTTATACCGAGGCCGAGTAGGTTACTTTACTAAGATCTTAGCTTTGCACGTTGAAGTAGGACCGTAACGTAGAGGGTGGCACGGACGGATGATGCGATTACAGATTTCTTGTCGTGTATGCGTGTGTTCGACGAGTTCGACTCGCTGTCTCCAGCCCAACGTCATCATGCCAAAACCTACGCCACAGGTCTTGTTGCGGGCAGCAACAAGACCGTGGCGGGCATCGCACGCGAAGTCCTTCCAGCCAATAGCAAACGCGCCCTCAACAAGTTCCTCACCGAGTACGATTGAGACGAACAACAATTCAACAACGAGCGGCTTGAAGAACTCCAGGAACACCATGAAACACGATGGTCAAAAGATGGCTACATCATCCTCGACGATACGATCACCGAGAAAGCCGGGGATGAATTCCCCGGTGTCGGTCACTTCTACGATCACGCCGTAGGTGACACCGTTTGGGGCCAAGATCTCATCTACGCCTTCTACGCTGACGATAAAACCGCCTAACCGCTCACCTTCCGCCTCTAGGAATAGCAAAATGAGGACGACCAAGACCACGACACCAAGTACGATCTCGCCCGCGAGATCGTCACCGAACTCGAAGAAGAGGTAGGTATTCCTGCGGACACCTACCTCTTCGATTTGTGGTTTGCCCACGATTCTGGCCTTCCTGAGCTCATTGAATCCTACGGTAAGGGCTGGATCGGCCCGCTCCGGAGCGATCGACAGGTGATCTACGGCGGAGAAGAGATCCGCGTCGATGCGCTGGAAGAGTGCATCGACACGGTTGAGCGCAGTATCGAGGATTCGAATCAGGATCTCGGCTTGGGGGACTGTGAGATGCAGACTGACGAAGGTGCCTGTGGTATGGTCGGACGCTAGTTTTTGATGGCTGAGCGCAGAAGAGCCATGAGTAATCGGCGAGCACACCTCGAGCGGCATCTATCCGACGAGGAATTGCGCGACGCGATCAAGAAGGCGGACGACCGACGTGTCGTCCGCCGTCTCTGTTTCGTGCGGAATCTCTACGCAGGCGATACAATCGAAGAAGCTGCCTGGCGTGTCGGAGCGACACAAGGAATCGGCAGTCAGTGGCTTGAACGATGGAACGAAAACGCCCAAGATGGGTTGATCCCGGGCTTCGGGGGCGGCCAGCCCCCGAAGCTCTCCCACCAACAAGCACGAGACCTCAAACGCCTCCTCGAAGAGGGCCAACCCTGGACAACTGCCGAAATCAAACAGCTGATCGAAGACGAGTTTGGAATCAGCTATCATTCTGGCTCTATCCAGCGACTGCTCCGCAACACCTACCGAATGTCCTACGCGATTCCACGTCCAGAAATGCCGTCCCGACCGGAAAATGCAGAAATACTGCTCGCCGACGCCTGGAAGAGGCGCTCGGCGAGACAGCAGATGACTCTCTCGAGGAGGCGGCTGATCCCGGAGAGACTGTCTTGGGCTTCTTTCGATGCGTCGTGGCCGATGCCGACGGATAATAAGCATCGAGTCTGGGCGTTCGGCACGCCCAGAGTCGTCAAACAGATGCCGCAGGTGAAAATCGCCGCTGTTGGCTTCTACGCCGTGAACGGAACGGGCGTGCTCCGGTCACTAGAGTCGTTGCATAAAGAGCGCATCGGGGAGGTGTTCGAGACGATCCGCGAGCAGAATTCGACAGGTCGAATTCTGCTCGTCTTGGACAATTTCTTCTCCCACACGAGTACCTACACACGTGAGAAGGCCGAAGAACTCGGTATCTCGCTGGTGTTTCTTCCAGTTGCGTCGCCGCATCTCCAACCAATTAAGCCGGTCTGGAACAGCCTGAAACGATATCTCTCCCCGATATCGACCGAGAGCGCGGACGAGTTCCGCGCTCTCGTCGAAGTAACGTTCCTCGAACTGACACACCGACTCAGCTTCGCTGCTGACTGGCTCGGGACCTTCATCGACATCAACCGCTTGCGCTAGACCCTACGACTGGCACCTTCTCATGGCTGCCTATAGTCTCGTTCGTCTTACTCTTGATTCGAGCGCCGTAGGGACGATTCGATCGAAGATGTCATCGCTTCGAGCGAACCTCGAACATTCCTTGAAGGAAGCCGTCTACAGCCTTCTCTCATGGGTTCGGGACAACGATGGTCGCGGTGTTGACGACCTCATTGAAGAGATCGATCACCTCTTCGTACACTCAACAGCCGAAGCTAACGTGGAAAGCTGAGTAATCAGCTGGGAGTGATCTTTAGACTAATCGATTACTGGCTTGAACTCTTCTTCGAGCTTTGCTTCCTCCTCAGCGGAGGTCATCTGAAGCGCATCGCGGCACGCCGCGACGAGCGTCAGCTCATCGCCTTTCTCACCGTTCCAGCACATCCGTCCGTGGACCGTGCTGGGCACGGAATCAGCTCTCGTGAGGCCTCTGCATTAATGTCACTGGAATTCATCCAAGAATGCGGGAGGTGGTGTGTAGTAGTAAGTTCGTAGGCGGGAGCGATAACGTTCGTACGGTCGGTGTCATCGTGGGTTGAGGACAGCCGGGTCGGACTCATCAGGAGCCCTGCTGTCTCGGCGAAGTGTCCGCGCCATTTCGGTACAGTTTTCCGTGTAGATCGGAGCTATCGTGCAATCTCGGATTTTGAGTTCAACCGTGTTAAGGACAACAATCCGTGGACGGAACATTTCTCGGTGGAGGATCGCTTTGCGAGTGACTGCTTCGAGATCGGCTCGATCTTAGCAGTGACCGTGATTCTGACTGGGTTGCGACCTGGAGATACTTTTTCTTTTTGAACGGGTAATTCTACGACTGCACACGAGAAAACAGCCATAGATCAATCCAGATACGAACTTCCAGGATGATCCACTCGACGAGTTTGGGACACGACCGGGAAATTTCGACACGGCCAACCGAATACGGCTGGGTTAGATTCGGGGTAACCCGACGTAGACATCGAACACTGTTCGTAGACGGTCGATCAGGACCTGATTGGCGGACATCGTCAGCTCCGTTTGTAGTCCCTGTCGGCCGTAGTGTACGGTGACGGCATGACCACAGCGGTTATTTCCTTCTCCACGTGCGGTTCCACCTTTTCTTTCCGGGAGTTCTCTTCGCCCCAAATGAGCGCAACCTCGGTGCCCGGTTCGCTGTATTCCTCGTCGATGACTCCCAGCGAAAGCATCTCGTTTTCGTAACTGAGATAGCCTGGGTACTTCGAGATGCCGACCACCGAACCGTCCCGTTCTACCCTGTCGTAGTGGGTCAGCGACCAGCGACGGGCAGTGTCTGGCAAGTCGATATATTTGTAGTTCGGTCCGTCGTCGAAGAGCGACCGATATACGTTAACTACGTCTTCATCGTCCCACTCGAATGTGACTCTCGTTCGGGACTCTCTCGTCACCTTTCTCTCTAGCGCGCTCTTCCCCACGAAGTCGTGGTTGAAACTGATCAGGTGGCCCTGGCCGCACTCAATCGGGTCCATGTAGTACTCCTGGATGCTCTCGGCGACATAGCTCCCACCGATCGACATCTTCCCTTCGGGGCCATCCGTGTCGAGCCACCGTCGATACGGTTCCATCGCGTCGCCCGTGTAGATCGCTGGGACGGGTTGGTGGATCCACCCGGAGCTTATCTTGTTGGTCTTGTACGCTTTCGATCCCATCTGCATGATATCGTACTCGCGTCCGCTGTCGACGATCTCACGTTCGATCTCGTCGTGATATTCGTACGCTCCGAACAGTTCCAGACCGGGTGCTTCGCCCATACCAAAGCCCAGGGCGTACACTTCGACGTCGTTTATCGTCAGTTCCTTCACTTCGAAGAATGAGAACTCCGGTAGTCCCCCATCTACGACGTCATCCATGACCTCGTAGGCGTACGGGCCCTGTACCTGAAACCGGAACTCACGTGGGTCGACGCCGGACCCGGGTCGATACGGCACCTCTGCGGACGCATCGTACTCGCCCGCTTCCAGATTGTAGATAAGCCAGTTCGTCGGGATCTCCGTCCCGGTGCTGATGAACGTCTCCTCGTCGACGTAAAACAGGACCACGTCCCTGATCATGTACCCGTCCGGATTGCAGAAGACAACGTTCTTGGCGATCGGGGGGGGATCGTTTCGGATGTTTTCAAAATTGTTGGTCCCGAGATCTGATAGAAGTTCGATGGCATCTGGACCCTCCAAGTAGACGGGAGACATGTGGTAGGACTGGTCCACGATCGTACACGACTGTTGGAGTGCGTTCTGTTCTCTGATCCAGTTCGTGTACTCATCCGGGAATTCGTACATCGAATAATCGTAGTCGGCGTCCCGAAATGACCCGACCAAGTCGTCAGTGTTCCGAACCAACTGGTCCACGTTATCGCAGGACATACGATTGCCAATTCCTACGGGGTGGAAAAAATCTATCGGTAATCAGACCCTGCCGAGATTTGTGTTACTGAATTGTGAGAAGGATGCTTACCAGTCTGCCATCTGATACGTGTTGTTGTTGGGCACTTTCTAATTGAGACCGTTTGAGGAGTGAGTAGGTCGTGGTGAATGGTGATTATGCAACTCGCGGACCTACTTTACGTAGAGCCGGAGAGGCGGAGATCGAAGTGCTACAAAGAGAACTCAGGTGGAACTCAGACGGAGACAAGAAGATCATAGAAATCTCTTGGTAGTGAGAGAGAACAGAGCTTACCCGGGTATTGGACGTCGTAGACACACCTGGTAGTGGATGAGCGTAGATCCCAGGTATTGATCTTCGTCGCTACCCGTGGTATTTGGTGCTCTCAGTACACCTCGGTATTCCTATCAGTCTTTGTTATCTGCCTTCTCCTCAAGGCGGCGTCGCCGCGCAGCACACCCACAATCAGAGAGTCGTCGCTCTGCCATTATCCAGACGTCGCGCTACCTATTCACTGCCTGCTTCTCTTGCCTTTCTGAGAGTCAGTCTGACGTGGCTCTGCTGGCCCGGAGACGCCACTTCCCGACGAGGGGTCAGAGGGTCTATATACGGTCGGTGAGCGTGAACCTTGGTAGGTCTACCTTAGAATTTTATAATGGTGGATCGATATCAAGGTATGGAACTCGAGGACGAACCATGGGAGATTGCAGAGGACATATCAAGAAAGCCGTACAGAATTCTTCTGGCAATTCAGAACGAAGGAGGAGAAGCGCGAACACCGGCGATCACGGAGTACACGGGATACCCAAATCACATCGTGAACTACTATTTCGACCAGCTGAGGAATGCGGATCTGATCAAGCGTGTCGATGATGGGACTGGTGGCCCCGGTATCCCTCGCGAAGGATACCTTTATCGGCTTCAAGAACGGGGTGTCGAAACACTCTCCGCAGCCCAAGAGGACTACCAGCTCGACCCGTTGGAGCAGGGAGAGGTCCGGCGTCGATTCGATGACCTTGATAGGCGCATGAGCCGTGTGGAGCAGCGGCTCGATCAGGTGGTAGCCGAGACCGCGAATTACTCCGAAGCGCTGGACGAAAACAGTGAGACGATTCAAGGGTTAGGCCGAGCCGGGAAGGCGGCGGCAAACCGGATTAGGAAACTTGAGGAAGAGATTGCGGAACTGCAAACGCAAATCAGGTGAGACAATTTATGGGTTATAACACCCCGCATCATGTGTGCGGGGATGAGGGTAGCCTTGTACCCGCAGCACCCACTACACGGACTCAACTCATAGGGTTCATCGTAGAAGTCCATAGGTCTCCGATTTCGAATCGAGCGACATCGGTGACACGTGGACCCAAGAGATACGGTTGACTACGATGATCCCTATCAGTAGTTCAACGTAGATAGGGAATCCAACATGAGGCTTCAATATGAGGAACTTTAATTGGAGTAACTGATATGAAATTGGACTGACGGCAGTAGTATATGATCAGTAGTCGGCGGTCCGTTCTTAAAGCGGCGGGAGGGACGCTCATTGGCGCCTCAGTCGCCGGCTGTTTGTGGGCGGGCCCGGAGCAGGGGAGTGCCGATCCGGTTCGACGACGTCATGCTATGGGACCAGATCTCGACGTCGATCTCGGAGCGTCTGAGGTCTCGACGGCGATCGATCCGGACGAGTACGACGACCAGTTCTCTCGGTACGTCCATCTCGCAGACGAGATGGGCGCCGACCCAACAGGGCAGGAAGACGCCACGCCGGTGATCGAGAGCGCCTGGTCGAATGATACATTGATCGATTTCGGCGACGGTGAGTACAAGATGAACTCACGGGTCCGTCGGATGGGCTCGGAGAATGTGGGACTGATTGGTCAGAACGCGGTGATCCGTCACGGCGACGTAGAGGCGATCAATGGCCACACTGTGACCTCAGGTGAGTATATCGGAAACACAATTCTCTTCAACATCGGCTCCGGCGATGATCGTTACGAACCCCACTATGGGACCTTCCTCTTGGGCGGGTTCACCTTCGACTGGGGATGGCATTACGACGCCGGAATGCAGGCAACCAGCGCTCAGGTTGACGGTACACTCGAGATACGAAACATCCAGTTCGCCGGTGTTCACTCGCTCGGCACCCACGGAAACCTCCGAGTCGGGACGCTCTCGCCGTCGTCAACCGGACTCGTGGACTCGATCGACATGAGGGGCGGGGGATTGCATTACAGGAATACGATCAACACGCGATCGACCGATCACTACACGGGAAGTCCAGGTGAAGGCATCCCCCCGAGTTGGTCGACGTCAGGGATCACCGGAATATCCCGGCAGCAGGGGACCCTGCACGTGAACAACGTCTGGTGTGGTGGCTGGCCTGACAACGGAATCTACGTCCAGGGCGGCGAGGGACGAAAGATCGTCTCGAATTGTGTCTCGGCAAACTCGAACGTCTCGAACATCCGTGTAAACGGTGGTGACGTCTGGGAACCGGTGCCGTATCTCGACGATGAGAGCAGTCGTTACTATGACCAGACGACTGTCGAGGACTGCCTCGTGATCGTCGACCAGCAGCCCGACGAGGAGGTCCACACCTCCCAGCGCGGCATCTGGCTCCGTAATGGCCGAGGGAAGATCCGCGATTCGGAAGTGATCCTCGCTCGCGGCGGCCTCTCGACGGGAGCCGGTGGAAGCTACGCAGTCGGTGTTCTGGGCGGTGTCTCGGAGGCGACTGTCGAGAACCTCCGGATCGAGCTTCACGACCGAACGAACGCCCTCTACATCTCTTCCGGTGGGGACGTCTCGGTGAGCGGTGTTGAGATCGAGACGATCGGATGGGACGCCGGCCTCGGCACGCTAATCTCGGGTGGTGGTTCGCCCTCGCTCGAGGACATCGTCGCGAACGGATCGGCGATCGCCTGAGGACAACTCTCACTCCGTGGACGCTCCGGCGACTCGCCGCAAGGCGGTGGTGTGCTTTCGTACCTTGTGCAACACTTGCGGCCCGTGAAAGGCCGTTTGTTGTACAAGGTGGGATCGAGCTCCTACCGTCCCGGGAACACTGCCACGAAAGGCGCTGTTCGGCCGAAAGGTCTCAATCTACCTCTAGTGACACTTTTATCGCCTGGTCGACTCGGTTCTTGTCGTCGCTGTCTACACGTCCCGTGTTCGCCGTGACCCTTTCGTCAATTTCGATGGTGCGGGTTTGGTCAAGCGCGGCATACGAGTCTTTATCGAGGCCTCAGGTCGTCGCGGAAAGATTCGCGTAAAACGGATAGTGACTTCGCCCGCCGGTGATCGGTGCGATGATCGTTGTCGGTGAGTGCTGATTTCCCATGTCGTTCTGAATGACTACAGAGGGACGTTCTTTGTACATTTCTGATCCGTGAGTATCGTCATCGTCCGGGCCGCCAAGGTCGACAGTTACGATATCACCACAAAGAACGATCGTCACTCAGTTCTCCTTGAGCGGGTTCTCGCCGAGGTGCTGGTTCGCCTTGGTCGAGATGTCGCCCCACTCTTCATTTATCGATCTCGCGTTCTCCGCGTTCTCACGGTATGCTTCTGCGAGTTCCTCGTCGTTTAGTCTCATGGCCTCGTCGAGCTGTTGCTGAACGAACTCCGAGAGGTTTACGTCATGGGTTCAGACCCACTCTGATTGGTCCTTCCTGATGGTGATGTTTTTCCGATCCATATCCGTGTGTATGGAGTGTGTATTGAAGGGTCTACTGACGCTCCTCGTCAGAACGCGATCGAGGTTACGAGGCCATCCGCCTCGTCGGCGACGTCGTTTGTGAACGAGAGCGCCGGGGCGTAGGTCACTACGAACGCCACGAGTCCGTCGGCGATCGTGACGAGCTCGCGGGCGATGATCTGCTCGCCGAGTTCGGGATTCTCGGCTTCGACATCGAGTAACACAGCGCGCTCGCCGCTGGCGATCGTCGTCTCGCGTTCGTCGACGACCGTGGTGTCCGGGTTCACCTCCAGGTCCTCGAGGTGGTTCTCGACCCACATCTCCAACGGGTAGCCGGAGTCGTCGACCAATCGAACGCTCAGCCCGGCTCCTACATCCGACGAATCGAACTGTATGTGTCCCTCGCCGACCTCTTGGTGCACCCACCCGGCGGGATGCTCGATCGAGTAGTCCTCCTCGGCTTCAAACGTTTCGCGCTCGGCGAGTTCATCGGCGGTAACGGCCTCGGAGGGGGCCCTCACGACGGCGAACGATCCGAGCGCCTCGTCCACGTTCTCCTCGGTCACCTCGTCGGCGACATCCTCCAAGACGGCGAACTCAGCGTGATAGGTGAGTCGGCCGATCGTCGCGACGACGTTCTCCGAGAGGTACTCGTCACCGCCGGCGTCGTACCACAGCGAGAGCGCGGTCGCGTCGTGGCCGCTCACGAGCTCAACGTCTTCTCGGTTGTGTTCCTCCACGTCGTCGAGATCCGCCTCGGCGTTCGCAATGAATCCCCCCAGGACCTCTTCGGCGTCGAGCTCCTCCTCGGCGACGTGGGCCGTAACGCGGAGGAACGCCTCGTCGTCCGGATGCCACGCCTCCACGGCGCTCAAGTCGTCTCGATCGAGCCGCCAGGACTCGGGGTACTCGACCGTGTAGCCGTACTGGGTATTCTCGAACGCCATCAGGGTGGCATCACCCTGACCCTCTTCAGCCTCCTCTTCGTCGTCGTCCTGAGCCTCGTCTTCATCTCCGTTCTGGTCATCGTCCTCGAGGTCTTCGCCGTCCACGTCACTGAACTCGTCTCTATCGCCGTCGTCCTCGGCGTGATCGTCGGGGGTGTCGGTCTCATCGTTGCCGGTGTCACTTTCGCTCTCGCTGGTGTCCTCAGGTTCGGGGCCACCGATGAACGGGAGACGAGAGAGACAGCCGGCGGAACTCACGACGATCGCGGTCGCGGCGAGAGCGGTTCGTCGGTTCACTGGTCGGTCGCGAAGGTCTGTGTTGCCATTCATCCAATGAGGATGACGAGGCCCATCGAGCCGAACACGAGCAAAGCGGTGCTGCTGATGATGCCTCGCAGCGAGAGTGATTTCATCTGTGGCTGGCGCCACGCCATCGCGAACGGGATCGCTCCAGCGAGAATGAAGCAAATCCCGGCGAGTATGAACCCTCCCGAGAGAGTGCTGAGACCGAGCAGCACGATAATCGGTCCGAGTATCTTTGCCCCCGATGCCTCGATCAATGCGTAGAACCCCATAGTTCACACTTAGTTTATACATAGAACATATAAGTTACTCCAACGCTTTCTACTGGATTATCTTTCGCTGGTCGAATCATTGTCGTATGCCCACGGAGCTCCAACGCTCGGCTCTTACTGCCGGGGTCCTTCGAGGAGCATTCCTTTCCAGCAGGGGAACCAGATTGTTGGTGGCGATACCGACGCTCTTTCCGTGTCGGGAAAATCACCCTCTCACTCGGCAACGACTTCGATCTGATCGATATACTGCTGTCGCTCTTCCGTAGGAGATTGTCGATACAGCTCGACCGCTTCTACACCGAACAGAGATTAGCAGATTGACCGGGTCAAGGAAACGTTCTGAGTTCATCGGCACAATAACCAAACCGAAAGACGGCGGTCCATCAACAACGTGGCATACTTGAGCGTTTGGAGTTACTGATTTTACTTAGTCTACGTTACGGCGCTTATGGCAATCATAGAGGGGTATGATGAAATAGGAATTCGCGACAGCGTGGCGCCCCTCGCGATCAGCCTGTGGGGCCGAGTGCCCCGATGATAGCAAATGAGAGACGACAAGCACGCGACCGGCGGCGAAGGTTTGAAGAGAACCAGCATCAGGGAATTTCTGGCGGTAGTCCTTGTGACTATCGCGAACGTCCGGAGGAACGGACGAGAGGAGCTCATGCGCCTGAAGCGTCTCGACGAGGCGGCTCACCGACGGCTGAACGACCGGCTTCGACCGATCGCGTTCGGGCTACTCGCAATCGCCGTCCTGTTCATGTTTTCGACTCAACCGGTGCTCGCCTGGTGTACCGAGGGGATCGGCGCGCTGATCTACGAGACGACGGAGATGCTCTGGCAGATCGTCCTGGGTATGCTGGTCCTCGTCGCGATCGTGGGCTTACTGCTCCGCGCCTTCCCGCTGTTCACTGGCGCGACAGCGCTCGGGAACGTGATGATCGTCGGCGTGATCGTCGGTGTGATTGGGTTCGTCTTCATCGTCACGTTCATCGATATGGCGCTCGGCTACACCGGGGGTCCGGGCGCCGAGGAAGGATGCTCGCCGTTCCTCTGATCGGAGGGGCCTAACGTGAGGCTGAGTCGGGCCGCAACGATCGCTGTCGTCCTTTTTCTGGCGCTGTCGATCGGGTTCTCGGGAGCCGTCGTCCCGGCGGTGGCTGGTCCCGATCCGGTCTCGAGTTCCACGTCCGACGTAGGCGTGGATGTGGTCGGTCAGACCGACGGCCCCGGTCCCGGGCCAGGAGATGACGATGATACCGAGGACTCGAACGAATCCGACGATTCGGACGGCGATCAAGGTAACTGGGTCGGCGACGATCGTGACCCGGTCTCCGGTGAAGTGGAGGCGGACGACACTGACGGCGACGACGAAGAAGAGGAGGATGGGGGCGGGACATCGATCTCAGACGGTCTTCTCGACGGAACGGTAGACTTCGTTTCCGGCGTGATCCCAGACGTCCCGGACGTCCCGACGCCGGCGGAGGCAACCGAACACATCTGGTCGTACATGGCGGTGCAGTTTCACGAAATGTTCGTCACCCTCGTCGACGAGGTGTTCAACAACCTACTCGGGACACCGACGATCCACAATGACGGACCCCTGGGGATCATCGGCGGCCCTGAACCGATCGGCTCCGGCGAGGCGACCGCCGACGACACGGCAGCCGATGAGTACGACGTCTTCGCGAGCCACCTCTACGTCGACCTCTACGCCAACGTCTACCTACCGTTTATTATGCCTCTAACCGCCGCAATCCTCGGTCTGGCGGCGATTGGCGTCCTGATCGGGCCGTCGCTCTCGGCGATCACGCACCACCGGATGCTGTCGCTCCTCGGTGCGGCGATATTCGCGGTGATCCTCGTCGTCGCCTCGTGGGAGTTCGCGGCACTCATCCACTCCCTCTCTGACAGCGCAACTCAGTTCTTCCTCCCGGATGGCGAGGAGCTAATCGGTGAGGAGACGCTCGCCGACGCCGACGAAACGGCAGCGGCGGGCCCGCTCTCGATGGCGCTCGGATTCTACCTCACGGGTGGAATCAAGGCACTAATCCTCGCGATCATCCATGGCCTTCGTCACGCCGCGTTGTTCGTCTTCCCGCTCGTTCTGCCGTTCTTGCTGATCCTCGCGTACCTCGGTATCTGGCAGAAGGTAAAGCTCGTTGGGAGCGTCCTGATCTGGCAGTACTACGCGTTGCTCACGATGAATATCCCGACGGCGATCCTGCTGCGAATCGCCCACGAAGCAGAATGGCAGTTCGTCCCCGAGGGGGTGGACTTCTTCGCGAACTTGGCGGCGACGATGGGGATCTTCTTCATTGCGATCATCATCCCGCTGCTTGTCTCCGGCTCGTTCCTCCTGATCGGACTGTCGATGCGCGGCGTCGCGGCAGGGACGGCGATGGGAGCCGCCGGCACCGTCGGCGGCCGTCGACGCGGGCGAGCAGACGGAGGTGGCGGTTGGGCGGTCCACGGGCAGCGCTCGTTCAAAGACCGCGTGCTCGGCCCGAACCGGTGTGTCGCTCGCGGCGGGGCTATGCTCGCGGGCGCCGGGGCGTACTATGGCGGTCGGAAGGCCGTGGCCGGCGCTCGACGGGCCGGGAAGTGGGCGAAGAACAGAGACAGCGGCGCGTCCTCGAGGGCGCTCCGCGGAACGAAGCGATCGATCTCAGCGGGCGCCCGGAGGGCTGCTGCGAGAGCACGCGCCACAGGATCGTCGAAAAACCATTCCTCATCTGGAAAGCTCGGAGAGCAGCCGTAGAACGTGGAGAATCAACGAATGCCTACCAACACTGACACGGACCGAACCGATCACGCCGATTATAAGATCTTCACCGGAGCGTCCGGCGACCAGGTGGTCTTCGGCGTGAGCAAACTCGAGCTCGGGGCAGCGTTGCTCCCCGGCGCGGCGCTGTGGTTCGCCGCCCGGCAGTTCGTCCCACCGGGGCCGCGAGCGCTCGTCTACCTGACGGCGATCGTGTGGACGTTGATCGGCGTGTCGTTCGTCTTGGCGAAAGAGCCCTGGATGAACGCTCGCGAGTACGTCGAGATGATCCTGCGGAACTACACCCACCAGAACATCATGCTATACGACAGAGATCCCGAGAGCTCCGGCATCGAACAGCCCACGAACGACTCGATTCTCGCCCGGATCGCCCGGCTTCCCGGCGTCTCCGCGATCCCGTACGTCGGCGGTGCTGGGTCGATCGATGAGAAGGCCGAGGACGACGGGCGCCGGCCGAGAGCGCAGGACCTCGTGCAGTTCAAGCGCGCCTACTACGGAACGCCCGCGATCGAGACGGACGAGGGTCACCTTGTCGGTGCGCTGCGCGTCGAGCCGGCCAACATGGTCACGGCAGGGCCGGAAGCATGGGAGCGTCAGGTCAGGGTCTACGCGAAGATCCTCGACACGGCGCTCTCGGGCTCAATCCAGGTCGTCGAGTACATGAGGATGGTCGACTACACCCCTCGGATCGCGAATTATCAAGAACGGCGGTCGGAGATCATCGCGACCGGTGACGGCCTTGCCCCGGCGGCGGAGATTGACTACGAGGATCTCCCGGTCGGCAAGAAGGTCCACGCCGATCTCTGCGAAGAGCGCGCGGAGGTGGTCACCGACTACGACCTCTCGACGCTCGTGGTCGACCCCTACGTGATTGTGGAGGTCAAACCCGAGGACGTCGTCGGAAAAGACGACATAGAGGGCGGGCTGGCAAACGTGCCGCTCGTCGGGCGAGCGTACAAGAACCTGAAGCTCTATCAGCTCCGTCAGAGCGGCGAGCACGTCCCCGAGATGAAACGCCTCCTGGAGGACCGTCTCGACAGGCTGGCCTCGAACATCCAGCGACTCGACGGCGTGGGCGCGACGGTGATCCCGTCGACGAAGCTCGCGCAGGTCGCGGCGGACCACTACCAGGCGGCGAACGCCTACGCCTACACCGACTACGAGTCACTCGTGCGGCAGAGCCCGGTCGTCGTGCCCTCGGAGGGCACTGCCCCCGCGCTCGATCCAGAGGCCGACCCCGACTACGCGAGCGATCCCGAGTACGAGCTGACCTACTCACATCTCGACGTCGAAGCCCGGCGCGACCGGATGGACACGCTCGCCAAGACCCACTCTCGGCTCGCGATCGCCGAGAAGCACGCCAAACTCGTTGCGATGGACCGCGAGAGCCATGGGACTCCCGAGCCCGGCGAGACCCCTGACGACCCTGAACGCCCGCTATCGCCCGACAACCCGGCGGAGGCTGACGTCGACGGTGCGCGAACGGCCGAGGCCACCGACGGCGGTGTGGATACACAAGGGCCGGCGATCGAGTGGGGATCGGACACCCCGGCCGTTGACCCCGGCGTGGTTGACGTCGCCGTAACGGACGAGGAGCTCAACGAGCAGTTCCGCTCGCTACTCGCTCCTGAGGAATTCGACCGCTCGGAGAACGAGTACGTTCGTGTCGATCGCGAACTCTACTCGGCGACGATGTTCATCTCCGAGTGGCCGAAGAACCCGACCGAGGGCATCCTGGAAACGGTGATCCGATTCGACGATCCCGAGGTCGCGGTGAACGTCGCGACGCACATAGACGTAATGGACCAGCAGAAGGCCGAACGGGAGCTGGCCGATCTCGAGGACGCGTTGAAAGATAAGGCCGAGCGTGTCGAGGACTCGAAATTTTCGATGTTCGCCGACCGCTACCGAGAGGAGCAGCAAGAGGCGAGCGCCATGCTCCGGTCGTTCCTGGCGAGCGAGCACGATATGTTCGAGGCACAAACGTACATCGAGGTGCAGTCGCTCTCGGATGACGCGCTCACGCGGGCAATCCGGTCGATCAAGAGCAAGCTCTCAGACGAGGGTGCTCGCGTCACCGTCCTCCACCGGAACCACGATCGGGGCTATCAGACGCTCGCGCCGGCGTGCCAGGACAAGATCGGCCAGAAGGTGAAGATGAGAGCCGACGGGCTCGCGACAACGAACGCATGGACGACCCAGAATCTCTACGAGGAGAGCGGCGTCGAGTTCGGGGACAATATGGCGACGAACGAGCCGATGGCTGCGGACTTGTTCGCTCGCGACGGTGGGTACAACTGGGCGATCGTTGGGAAGACCGGCGCGGGGAAGACGATCACCTCCTCCGAAGTGATCTGGCGACAGAAGACGCTCAACCCCGAGATGTTCGTCGCGGTGATCGATCCACTTCAGGAATTCGCGAACCTCGCTGAGATCTTCGGTGGTGAGCGGATCGTGATCGGCTCGACCTACCTCAACCCGTTCGATATAGCCCCCACGCCGGAGGACAAGCTCGACGTCGTTGGCCAGGACGCGCCGTACCGTCAATGGGTCAATAAGTGTGTAGATTTCATCGAACTGTACTACGCTGCGGAGGGTATGTCGCTTCGCGGAAAGCGCGGCGTGTGGAAGCAGGCGATCAAGAAGGCCGGCGAAAACTACGGGATCGGCGAAAACCCCGAGTCGCACGCCGCCGAGTGGCGCGAGCGCAACGGCTTCTCCGGCGACTGCCCGACGCCGCTCGATGCGATCGACGTGATCCGCGAGATGGCTGAGGACGCCGGCCCGTTCGTCGACGACGGGGGGAACGAGAAGATGGTCGCTGAGCGGGAGGGGAAGGCGATCGAGATCGTGAACAACGAGGTGGAGGCGTTCAAGCCCGGCGGCGAGCTCGAGCACCTCACACATCAGACCGACGTCGATCTCGCGGACGTAGATTTCGTCTACGCCGATCTCCAGACCAAAGAGGGCGACGAGGAGGGTGGCGGCCTCATGATGCACTTGCTGCTCGACCTCTTCTACAACGAGGTGAAGACGCGTTTGGAGCGCGGCATGATCTTCTGCGACGAGTTCCACTACCTCCTCCGGGACGACACCACGGTGAAAAGCCTAAACCAGAAGTACCGTCACCACCGCCACTGGGATCTCTCGATCGGCGTTGGGACCCAGAGTCACAAGGACTGGTTCGGGACGGACTCGGAGGGGAACGTCCACCTGACCGACAACGCGCAGGTCATGCTCGAGCTTACGACGACACGGATCTACCAGTACGTCGAGGGCATGGGGCCTGAGTGGGCCGACGACCTCGGTCTCACTCCCGAGGAGACGGAGATCATCAGCGAACTTCAGAAGGGGAACGCCGCCGAGGGGTACTCAGAGGCCCTCGTCCACGTCGACGACGAGGGCTGTTTCCCGGTTCGTATCGTCATGGACCGCGAGCAGAACCCTCGCGAAGCCACGGCGCTGATGTACGACCCCTCGAAGCACGGCGAGGACTACGAGGAGTACCTTCGCGAGCACGACGACGTCTGTAACTGGAGGTGGACCTGATGGGCTGGTTCTCTGAGACCGCTCAGGGAGCCGTAAAACGCTGTCTCGGACGTGTCAGCCCGTACGGGACGCTTACGCTCACCGAGGACGCGATCGCCGACCTACGGCAGCGCACGCCACCACGTCACGCCGTCTCGATTCAACCGAACAAGGACGGCGGCGGCATCGAGAACGGGATCGACCTTCTGACCGCCGTTCACTCGGCCCGATCGCGTGGCCTGCCGATGCTCAGCAAGTCCGACGCCCCGACCCATGCCTACGAAATGCGGAATATCAACGGGAAGATCGGTTTTCAGTACGTGATGGGTCGGAAGAAAGATCAGCGTCAGCTGGAGCGCCAGCTCGAAACCTTCTACCCGGACGCGCATATCCAGGTGAGTGAGCACCCTCACCCAGGACTGCTTCCGCTCCAGGAGGGGCGCCACGTCGCGGTCGCGACGCTCCGGCTCCGGCAGCGCGAGAACGGAAAACACCTCTACCCGATCAAGCACGTCGACGTCGAGGGCTTTGAGAACGATCCCTACGGCTCGATCACCGCCGAGATGATCGGCGAACGCGAGACCGACGTTCAGACCGACGTCGCCGTGCAGGTGATCTTCCGCCCGGCATCGGCGAAGTGGTGGAAGGGTGGGCTGCTGTCGGCTGGGATCGACGACATAGCCGACGAGCTGAAACAGCCGCACAAGGAGTTCACCATGGTCGACGCGCTGAAGTACGAAGCGCGACCCGAACAGTCGAGTCTCGAAGGCGAGGAGCGCGAGCCCTCCGATCAAGACCTCCGGGCTTCGAAGATTGTCCGGCGACAGCGCGGCGAGAAAGGCTTCCGGCTGAACGTTCGAATCCTCGCCGTGTCGGACGACCCGGAGGAGGCGATCGCCCGTGTCGACGAGACCGCCGAGATGTTCGAGGGGTACTACGAGTCGACAACCGAGCAGGGCTTCGAGCCCGTTCCCCGGAAGGGCAAGGACATGAAGGCCGTCCTTCGGCAGGCGTTCGCTCGCGAATGGGCCGACGAGAAGATCGTGATGGGCGTCCGCAGCGCTGCGGGCCTGATGCACATTCCGAACGAGACGATCAACACCCAGAACGTCGAGTGGTCGCTCACCTCCCACGCCGGCGACGTCCCCGCCGACGCGGCCAGATTCTCCGACTATCAGACCGAGAGTTTCGAGTGGAAGAAAGAGGACCGTTCGCACCAGTTGGCAGATGAGCGCTGGCAGTACGACGTCGCGGCGATCTACGACGAGAGCGAGCAGGGCCCACCAGAGGAGCCTGAACAGAACGACCTCGAGGACTCCGGTCGGACTGACAGCGAGGATGAGCCCTCGGAGGCGACAGCATGAGACTGAACCCGTTTTCCGACGACGACCCGGCGACCGATCCACAGAGCTTCGGCCCACGGATCGTTGGCGACGACGACCCGTCGAAACCGGTGCTTATCAACGGCAAGGAGTGGATGATCCACCGGTACGATCCCGCCGAGGAGGAGGTCGACGCCTTTGCCGGCACGTGGCCTCGCGCCATGATCGAGAACGCCCAATACGCGCCTGAGCAACCGCTATGGATCGGCGTCTCCGAGCGCACCGGTCGGGAGGTGCCTGTCGAGTTCGACCGGCTGTTTCGCCACATCTTCTACGGCGGTACCACGGGGTCCGGGAAGACGACGAAGATGTACAACGACGCGACGGCGCTCATGTACGCCGGTCACGGAATTTGCGTGATCGACCCGAAGGGCGACGACATCTATGGCCTGCTTCGTCGAGTTCCCAAGGACCGGTGGAAGGACGTGATCTACATCGCACCGGGCGACGATTATCTCGATCGCACGGTCGGTTTCAACATGTTTCAGACCTACCACGAACCCGGTGAACCAGGATTCGACGAGGAGATCGAGGGGATCGTCGACGACTTCAAGGAGCTGATTGCCGCCGGCGAGTACTGGGGTCCGAGAATGGACCGGATCATGAAGACCATGGTCCGGGGCATGATCCGCCATCCCCGCGAGTTCACGCCGATCGAGATGTACTACGCGCTCCTCGACGAGGAGAACCGAAAAGAGTACGCGAACCTGATCGGTGACGAGATCGACGACGATGACATTCTGTTCCTTCAGGGATTCACACGGCGGATCGCTGACGAACTCGGGGACAGCGAGATCGACCCACTGCTTGGCCGGTTGAAAGACTGGGTTGAAAACCCCATGACCCGGCAGATCATCGCCCAGCGTGAGAGCAACGTCTCGATCGCCGAAGCGGTAAACGAGGGAAAGATCATCATCGTGAAGAATAACCTGCCGGATGAGGCCAAGCGGATGGTCGCGACGGCGATCATGCGTCGAATCTGGACGTGCGTCTGCGACCGAATCAGCGAGTCGGAGAAGAAAGTTCGTGAACTCTCCGGAATGGATGAGCCAGGAGTCGGCTACGATCCGTTCTTCCTGATGATCGACGAGTGTCACACGGTACTCACAGAGGCCTCGAAAGTCGAAACGATCCTCTCTGAAGCGCGATCGAAGCGCCTGAGCTTAATGCTCGCGACCCAGTATCTCCACCGCCTCGAGGACGAGACTCAGCAGGCGATCCTCCAGAACTGTAACACCCTGCTCGCGCTGACAACGAACCTACCGGAGGAGGCGCGCGTTCTATCGAAACGCTTCGGTGGGGCCGATCCAGACGACCTAACGAACATCCCCGACTACCAGGCGCGGACGAAGCTCAACAGTGAAGATGACGCCTTTCTGGCGATGCTCACCCCGCCGTACCCACCGCTTCATTCGATCGAAGACGTGTTTCACGGCCTCATCCAGGGATCGACCGAACGTTATGGCGTCCAGAGACAGTCGGGCCGGGAGATTCTCGATGAGATGTTCTTCGCCGCGACCCCCCGCTCGAAGGCCGCCGATGCTGCCGGCGTAGGCGACACGCAGACGGTCGGACCTGATAGCGACGAGCCAATGGACGTTGAGCAAGCGGAGACGGCTCGCATGGCGCTGAAGGCTGTCTACGACATGAGCATCAAGGATGGTGATCGGGGTGAGGCAATCCCAAACGAACTTGCTCACGAGGCCATCGCGACCGCGACGGGAACCGCGCCGAGTCAGGCGGCAAACCTGATCGAACGACTCGTCGGTGTTGGGGCCCTCGATCGAAAGGCTGGCGAAGACGGCATGACCGTGCAGGTCACCCACGACGGACGCGGCGTGATCGGTCTCGAAACGGGGAGCGGCGGATCGGGTGGGACCGACGCTCACCGCTATCTGCTCCGGCGGGTTTACGAATGGGGGACGCGCTACGGCTATGATATGGACCTCCCAACCCAGGACGGCGACGAACTGCCGGACGCCATCGGCGAGGTGCCGCCGGACGTGGTCCCACCGGGCGCGCTCGAAGCGCTTACCGAGGACGAGCGCGAGCAGATCCTCCGTTCTCGGCTCTCCAAGGAGTATCCCCAGATTCTGGCGCTCTCGGGCACGGGAACGCTCTACATCGAAGCCGAGTCGAAGGGGCTTACGAAGCCTGGCGGTCCGATCAAGAACGCCGCGAAGGCACCCAGTCCGGAGCAGCTGCTGTTCGTGGTATCGGATGGTGGAAGCGACGGCTTCACGAAGCACGCCGAACGGCTCGCAGGGATCTTCGGTTCGGACGGTGACGCGCCATATACGGCGTCACGGACGCCGGAGGATGCCGCCCGAAAGTTCTACACTCGACGTCGCCACGACACGCACCCGGAAGCCGACGTCGAGCACTTCGCCGTCCTTCCGGGCGACGTCTCCACCGAGTGGATCGAGACCGGAGATGGCGAGATCGTCTGTCGAGAGCGTGGTGGCGGTGAGACGTTCGCCCGGTTCGGCGGACCCGACGAGTTCCGAGATCGCGATCCGACAGACTACCCGGCTGTGAGCTACTATGACTCTGATCGGGAGGTCTACGTCGTCGAGCGTGGCGGGGAGGTCGAACGTAAGTACGGTGGGAAGGGCCCGCTCCAAGACGATTGGTCGTACATCTACGATCCCCTCGTGCCTGAAGTCCTGTTCGGAGAGTACGGGAGCAACGACGTCCCCGACCCGACCGAATGGCGGATCGCGGTCGTCCCTAACGACGATCGGGAAATGGACGAAGATCTCGTGATGTATGGTCCCGAGACAAGTAAGCTCTCCTCGGTCGAGGCGTGGTGTGACGATCGTACTGATGACGTGGAGATATGCGAACCAGTTTCCGATGAGAGTGATTCCGAGGGGATTGCCATACTATCTGAGCCATCGGTCGATAAGCAGGTAGAACAGTCCCCGCCGGATGTGCCACCCGAGGAGGAGTCAACGGCAGGTGACGTCGTGGACACGAGCGAGGGAGTCGACTCAGACGTACAAAAGGAAATCGACGACCGTGAAATGGACTATTACGATCAGTTCTGAAGCTCCACATCCCCGCCGTCACTGTTCTGCTTGCCGTTTTAGTTTGTGACCGTAGCATCGATTGGACCGAGCGAACAGAAAATTGGATGGCCTTGTGCAACAAGAGGCAGTAGATCGGAGTGAGTGTTGCACAAGGTTAAACAGTACAATCGAAGGTACCGATGATAGTACCGAACCACGGTGGACCACTCACACAGCGGTTTTCCTGAGTTCCGCACGAGACGATCTACGAGAAGACGAGCAACCATCACATCACACCCTTATAAATAGAGTGAGATTTTAGAAGGATAACTCAGGAAAACCGCTGTCAGACGTGCCCCTGTGTTCGTGTTTTCTCGTTATCTACTACCGGTAACTACTACTACTACACCTAGTTATAAGTAGTATAGTAGTAGTAAGCATGGTGGAAATGAAGTGAAGGTGGTTCCCTCATGCGTTTAACTCAGGAAACCCGCTGTGAGAGATGGTCCGTACAGCGATTGGACTATCTCTTCGGGTGGGCAACTCAGGAAAACCGCTGTGTGAGAGGTAACTTATTCGGGAGTCTCAAGAAACTCAGGAAACTCCGGAAACACTCATGTATGTGCAGGTGTGATTGACACCAACATGGACGAAGTGGACTCGATATTCGAGGACGAGGTAGAACTAATAAAGAACGCTAACGTCCTCGAGGAGGATTATACCCCTGAAGAAATCCTTTGTAGGGACGACGTGTTAAAACAGTACACTAGTGTTTTCAAACCTATCTACAAAGGACGCCCTCCTCAGAACGCATTCCTGTATGGGGATACCGGGGTCGGAAAAACGGCAGCGACGAAGTATCTTCGAGAGAATCTAGAGCGAGATATCGAGCTCAAAAACGAGCAGCTTGATGAAAGCGAGCAGATCACTCTCAATGTCGTTTGGATCAACTGTGAGAATTTCACCACTGGAGATCACAAGACTTCCTCGTACCAGGTCGCCGTTGGAATCGTGAACCGGCTACGTGATAAGGGGAATCGAATCACTGGAACCGGGTACGCCCCACAGGACGTCTACGATATCATGTACGAGGAACTGGACAAGCTCGATGGTACAGTACTCGTGATTCTCGACGAAGTAGACAAAATCGGGAGCGATGACACGCTTCTCTACGAGCTTCCACGGTCCAGGGACATCGGCTACGTCGAGAATGTTCGCGTCGGTGTTGTGGGCATCAGTAACGACTACACGTTCCGGAAAAACCTCTCACCAAAGGTGAAAGATAGCCTCTGTGAAACCGAAATCAAATTCCCAGCCTATAACGCAGAAGAGCTCTCTCAGATTCTTCGGGCTCGGGCAGAGATCGCACTCTATGAGGACTCATATAATCAGGAGACGATCTCACTGTGTGCAGCGCTTGCTTATCAGGAGGCGTCGGGGAGTGCACGCCGAGCGATTCGACTTCTTCGTCGGTCAGCTGAAATCGCTGAAGAAAAGGGCTCTGAGCAGATCGAGGAAGTCGATATCCGTCAGGCCGACAAGGATCTAGAGTACGGTAACATCGTCGAGTCGATCGTTGATCAAGACGACGAGAAACTCTACATTTTGAAAGCCCTCGCTCACCTCGACGAGGCGGGTCTCACACCTGCTCGCACGCGTACAATTCATTCGGCGTACGCTCAAGTTGTTCACAACTACAACACTGCAAGCGGAAAGGCCCCGCTTACCCAACGAGGCATGTTCAACCACCTCTCAAAGCTCGTGATGTTTGGATTTGTGAATACGATAGATCACAACAAGGGGGTTGGTGGGGGTCAGTGGAACGAGCACGAGTTTAGCGATGATGTAGACTCTGAAAAGATCAAACACGCCTTCGAAGAACGTGATCTTCCTTGGATCACCATCGATGTTCATAGAGTCGAGACGTAACTCCGGAAAACTGCTGTTGAACCCCTAGCAGAACGGCAGTAGGGAGGTTCATGAGTCATATATCGAATTCCAGTCCTGTATGTTGGGAGTATACGAAATCCAGTTGTATTATATAATATCTATGTTCACTCCTATCGTGTTGTTTGGATCGAGTGATTTCATTACGTCTGCTCTAGAAGAAAGATCCAACATTTCTGCTTTGTATATTCACAACAATTTTGTCCTCTGGCTTGATACGGGTGGTCAATGACGTATGAAAACCTCGATTCGAAGCTCGTGAATGCCCTCTTAGATGACGGGCGCGCAAGTCTACGAAGCCTCGCCGATAAACTGGACGTTTCCGTGACAACGATCTCGAATCACCTCTCGGATCTCGAAGAACAAGGCGCGATCATGGGGTACACCCCGAAGGTGGATTACGATATACTCGGCTACGACGTCACAGCCATTCTTCATTTGAAGGTCGAAGGAAATGCACTTGAGGAGGTCACCGAACGGCTCGTGGGCGAAGAGCAGCTTACGAGCGTCTACGAGGTCACTGGTGACGACGATATCGTCGCGATTGGCAAGTTCCGCGATACCGATGACATGAACGATCAGATCAAGTCCTTACTGAGAGATTCGAATATCAAGGCAAGCAATACGAGTGTCGTACTGAATGCACCGGTCGAGAACAACCAGTTCAAACTCAAGATCGACGAGTAACGGTGACGAGCCGAGAGTAATCAACTGCTCTGATAAAACACCGGCGCAATTGAAACGGCTGTTCTACACTTGGAGCCTGGTAGAGATGCGAAATCTCGGGATTTCACTCACAGCCTTACACTCTGTAAATCCGTATGAGATCCAGTCGGTCACTCGTGACCGCTAATCATCTCTGCAAAACCGACGGTCTTTCGGACGTCTTCGATTCGGACGGTGAGTTCGTCACCCGGTTCGCCACCGGGAACAATCACGACGTAGCCACGTTCGACTTTCGCAATGCCATCACCCTGGTCGCCGATAGCCTCAATCGTAACGGTTCGAACGTCGCCCGCTTTGACGGGTGGACCCTGGGTGCTCTTGGATTTGGATTCAGTATGAGCCTCGCTCGAGTCGGTAGCCTGTTCAGATCCATCAGGCGGTTTGATGATCGCGACGCGATATTGTTCACCAGACCGAATTGCCGGATTTGATCTATCGATCTGGTCTGCAGGTAGCTTGATCAGATACCGACCGTCTCTCTGTTCGATCTCTGAAGAAAAAAGCAGTCGAAGAGTGTCTGGAATCTCGATCATAGGAACGATTCCGAAGACTCTGGTGATAAATTATCGGGTTTCAATACGTCTACGCGGTTGGGTTCGTATAAATGGTCCTCAAGGATTGCAAGCTGGGATACGGACGTAAAGGCTTATAGAGAGGTAATTAGCTGATGAGTGCACTTTATCCGATTTTACATTCAAGCCTGACCGGGCTCGATATTGTCGACAGTGAGTGCAAGGTCGAGAGCGTGACCGATCACAGGATGGCCAGAGGGGCTTGGAGGGATTTCTGGTTGTGATGCCATACTGCTTCACCAAATCAGAACTGTAAGAATATATTGGTGAGCTACCCTTCTCAGGCTCTTACGTGGTGTTGGAGGCTCTGTTCGCGAGTGAGGGATCAACTGGATCAATCGACTGCTGCCGGTAGTATTTGTATTTCTTGTTCGCCCACTCGATCAACTCATCGTTCGAACTGATAATCACAGCAACATGGTTGCCATCGCCGATTTCGTTATATGCACCTACCGCTACTTTTCGATCATCATAGAGTCCAATTCCTAATGTAAGTGGTTCCTCAAGCCGCGTCAGAGTATAATTCTCGTGCTCCGAATTATCAAATAGATACCAAAGGTTTTCGTCTTGTGAGATTCGTTCATAGACGGAGGCATCGACGATTGGCTCCAGTGTCACGCCTAATTTAACGAGCTTATGATAAGCTTTGAACAAGGTGGGTTGAAACACGGAGGTCACAATCCGGAAACGCCGAGTACGGGGATCACAAAGCTTGAGAGCAGCATCGACCACCAGACCTGGTGAGGCAGCTTCGGAGAACACCAGATCGGCATCAGCGAGGGCATGTGTCGGAAAGTCCGGTAGGTCTGTCGAAAGCCGCTGTAGAAACGGTGCCTTAGCGATTGCTTGTTCGCTTCGCTCAATAAGATCCTGGTATGCGTATAAAGCGTCCTCGCCATCACGAATGAGATGGTATTTTCCCGATCGCGACTCACACCATCCGTAATCTTCGAACGCCTGAAACACACGCCAGATCGTTATCCGGGCCGGTGAGTCAGGACTAGCGTTCGCAAGCTCGCGCGGTTCTGTTGGGCCGGTTCTGAGAAATTGGAGCAATTTGAATGGCCGAGGAGATCGAGAAAGGAAAGCGAGCTCTTCGCGGGTAATTTCCTCAAGACAGTTCTCGACTGATTCAAGTGCGAATTTTCCACCGTATGTAAGGACATACCGGTGATCTCGGTCCAGGTCAACTAAAGCGCACCTCATAAATTCGGAGAGATACTCAGACGCCGTCTGCCGTGTCACTAATCCACGATCTTCTATACCTGAAGGTGTTACTGGTTGTTCATCGATCGCTCGTAAAATATCGAGTCGAGCCGAATCAACGTATTCATTGATGGCTTCACGAACTATGTGTTGCTCACCAGTGATTGGATTTGTGACCGCCGGATCTTCGTAAACGTGGTTATCGTTCATCTTTCACGACAATCTGGAACGCTACCTTGCCATTTCGGTTTTCACCCATAATATTGAACGTAACGATGGAGATGAGTATATAATTGGTATTTTCTTGAACGACCCTATACGTGCATTTCGGCTTCCTTTTAGGCAAGGATGTGAAGATGCTGATAATGGTGGTAGTGGATAACGTTCGTGGTGTCGTCGAACTCACTCGACCAGTAAACGCAGTCGTAGCTGGGATATTGACCTTCACGGGAGCGTTCGTTGCCCAGGGGAGCAATGTTATCAATAGCGCAGAAGCCGTTGTCATCGCGACTATTATAACAGTTCTAGCGACAGCAGCGGGGAACGCCATCAACGATTATTTCGATATCGAAACGGATCAGGTTAACAATCCAGATCGACCACTACCACGCGGGTTAGTTACCCCAAATACCGCTTTCGTCTTCAGTATCGTGTTATTCGTTAGTGCCGGTGCGTTGGCGCTCACATTGCCGATAATCGCTACCGCTATCGCCGTTCTCAATATTATCCTTCTTGCTGCCTATACGGAAATCTTTAAAGGAATACCGGGGGTTGGGAACGCTGTAGTGGCGTATCTCGGTGGGAGTACGTTTCTGTTTGGAGGCGCAGCGGTCGGTGATATTGCTGCACCCGGTGTGTTATTTGTGCTAGCGGCATTAGCAACATTTAGCCGAGAGGTGATCAAAGACGTCGAAGACATAGAGGGCGATCAGAAGGAGAGGATAACTACTCTGCCTCTTGTCATTGGAGAAAAGCACTCACTCGTTATCAGTGTAGTATTCCTTTGTCTCACAGTCGCAATTACGCCAGTTCCATATCTGTTAGGGATGTTTGGAGTGATCTATGTTCTTCTCGTAATACCCGCGAACGGGGCGATGCTATACGCCGGTTATCTTAGCTTCAACGATCCCACAGCTGGGCAATCTCTCCTGAAGTACGGAATGTTCCTAACCGCTGCAGCGTTTATTGTTGGTCGAACCACAGTTATTCTCTGAAGTGCCCTCAGTAGCAATCCAAAGCATAATATTTCTCAAACCAATTTCACGGGAGGTGACACTGTAACCTGGGGTGAAATTATGATCCTCGCATCGAGATGAATTTGCTATGGTCGATGGCGATTCCCAAGTACAAAGGAAGGAAATAAGAACTCAGGTTCGTAGTTGGAGAGCAGATAATCAGCCTCAGAAGCACAGAATCGCCATTCTTAGTCTTCCAACTCGGGATCAAGGGCTTCGATCTACTCAGTGGAAACCTCGCCCACAAGGAACTGCCTGCCGAGATCAGAGAGCTCGTAGAGTCCATTGTCGTGTTGATCGAGTAGCCCAGCATCCCGCAACGCTCGGAGTCGACGTCCGATGTATCCAGGGTGGTACCCGAGATTCTCTCCAACAACCTTGGGAGAGACCTGGATATCATGGTATTCGAAGAAAGAAAATAATGGATAATCGCTTTTTGCAAACCACTCTACACGCTGGACCATCGCTTGCAGAAAGGTTCGTGTCACCCCTCAAAAGCATATCTGATCTAATAACACCTCGTGCTAGAATAAGGATGAGGACATCCGCGTACGTGGACAAAGTTCAGCGTATAATTCGAGATATACATACAGACGACACGCTACCGGCGATGATCACTGCGCGAAAAGCGAGCGTGATGATCGACTGGGAGGATCGCACGCTCGTTGGGTGCCGTTTAGGAGGAACGACAGATGCTACAACGAACTCATAAACTAAGACAGTCACTCCAAGTGGCCAGGGATTGGCCGTCGAGCGGCGTAACTCCGGAATCGGGGATTGTCTCTATGCTCTCAGTTGCCAAGCCGGGACATAGTGACTGCCCCCGACGGAGGGCGTCGTTTGACAGTCGATCGATCCCTCTGAGAAGTATCGACTACGACCATCATAGAATCCAACAGCACCCGCTTTACCGATATTCGCTCTCGGAAACGAGTGCTGCCAGACCCTACTATCATGACGCCATCAAAACCATCGTCCGGACTTGATAAAACAGTTACTCATACGAACGATTGCTCTACCGATCGGGATACCGATACAGAGCAGCCGAGCGAAGAAGACTCTGAGAAGGTCCTACTCCCTGAGTCAAACTTCCATAACGAGCTGGTGTATCACTACATCGATGAGGACGGGAATCCTCTCTGTAGAAACAACGGCCAGTACTACGAGCTAATCGAAATTGAGGCCCAAAAACTCGCTCAGCGCCTCTGTCGTAAATGTGAGGTGATACGAAATGGTGGGTTTGAGAATCGTCCGTGCCCAAAGTGTGGAACTGAAATCCCAATCTCGCAATGGCCCCAGCACGTCCGCCGTTGCGATAATCAATCTGAGTCTTCAAGAAAACCTGAGTCTTCGGGAGGGTCAGAAAAACGCGGTGAACACGTCACAAGAGGAGGGAAGGGTGTCGACGGGCGCTGAGTCGATCGAGGCCGCCTCTCCAGAAGGGGACTGCGAAGTACTCGAGAGTCTAAGTGAGCGGGTCGAATCTCTCGAACAACAGATTGGCCGATTCGAGAAATTAGAGACGGAACTCGAACGGAAAGAGAAGCGAATCACGGAACTCGAATCGCGACTTGACGAGACCTCCCCTAATGTCGCACTACCAGATTTCAGAACCTCGACTACGGAAAGCATCGCCAAATTAGAAACCGCTCTCGCCGAACTTCAAGCTCGAGAGATAGAGAAGGGTGCTTACCTGCCCGAAAATAGTCTCTATCCCGATAGCCTTCCAGAGAACGCCGATATCGAACGGTTTCTGAAAAACGGAGAGTACTACTATCGACTTCTAAACACTGATGATCCGTTAGAACGCGATGAGAAGCCGCAACTCGCGTACGCCGATCTCCTTCCGATACAGAAGCTGGCGACGTGGGACACCGAAGATCTGGAGGGCGAGAACATCGACGTCAGGATCGCGGTCTGGCTCTGGAGCCAGCGTAACGAGTCGGGGAGTCTTTGGAAGAGAGGATCGAAAGGCGTGCGACAGTATGTCGAGGCAGGAGACCTGAAAACTGCGATCAGAGCACGAGAGAGCGTTTCAGACGAGTACGGGAAAAAGCTCGTCTCACGGACCTTCGACGCAATACTCCGGTTATCGAACAACCGGCTGGTCATTCGCAAAAAGGAGAAGAAACAGAATGGTCTCTCCTACCAGGAGCGTAGACTCATCCTCCCCGAAGACTCCTCGATTCCCGGAGAAACAACGAATTCGACGGGAGACAGTGAGCAATGACCAGAGATACAAACGGCAAGCATCACTCCTTGGGACAATTGTTGTCTCCGGGAGAGCGTGTCCACGGATCCAGAAATCACCGCGACATCACACTAATCTAACCAAAACACGAAAACAACCGAACACGTGTAATTGAAAACAAGTGTCGGTTACTGGAGAGTCCGCCTGTTCTCCGCCTGTCTCCGCCTCAATCCAGATACGGCGGAGAGGTACTCTCCAGGGACAACAATTGTCCCCGGAGAGCGGATTTCATTACGTCGGTTCATGTTAACGGACGCTCATCGGGGTGGACGCAACTCGCCGCTACTTCCTTTCCTCAGCTTTCCCGAGATACTCTCTGCGAACTGTATCCCCATCTCGGTAGGCTCGGTACTTGTACGGGCCATGTTTTTTGCCTTCGGTCATGCATTTGCAGGTGTCATCGCCACAGGTTCGGTACTCGAGGTAGACCGTTCCGTCCGATTTTTCCCTGAGGACTTCGGCGTCATCGGGGAGCTCGTCTTCGGTGATTGGTTCCTCTCGGCGCTGTTCGCGATCTGTGAGGAGTTGATCGATAAACTCACGAGCGTCCCGAAGGGTGGCGTCGTCCTGTTTCGGAAGCCCTTCAGCGATATACGCCGGGAGAGTTGACGGTGGGGTAGGTTGCGTCATCACCTTGTGCAACAAGTGGCTACACTCTAAAAGGTTGTTGCACAAGGCTGATCGAGTATCGAGAGTCCTCTGATCTAATACACAAGCTCCCTACCGGACCACAACAGTTAATAATGATGTTACTGTGTCCCATGATACGCGGGCGATCTGAACCCTTCTACCATTGGGACAGCGTCGCCCGCGCATGCCCTAATCTTTGGATACTGGATGTTCCTCGACCTAACGTTTCTGTTTATACTCTGTATGCTGACTTCCAGTGGTGATCAATATCGTTTGACGCCCGTGCTACGCGTTCTGGCAATTCCGGAAACGACACACCACCACTTAATATGGCCGAGACAGCCATCTTCGCCATGATTCGGGACGCTCGTGTACTCCGCTCTGAATTCGTCCCGAGAGAAGTCGTTCACCGGGATCAGGAGTTGAACCATCTCGCAAGTGTTCTCGAACCAATCTCGTACGGTGAGCCGGCCGAATCTGCACTCCTCACCGGTCCCTCAGGTGCAGGGAAGACCTGTCTCGCACGCTTTGTCACCGATCAACTCCAACAAGAAACCCTCGACGCTACGGTTCAGTATGTCAATTGCTGGCAGGCACACTCGCAGTTCCGGACCGTCTATCATATCCTCGAGGGTCTCGGAAAGACGCTCAACATCCATCGGCAATCGACTCCACACGACGAGCTCATCGAACGACTTCGAGAATACAACGGACCACACTGCGTCGTGATTCTCGACGAAGTCGACCAACTTGAGGACAAACGCATTTTGTACGATCTCTACGCGCTCCCGCAGTTCTCGACAATGCTGATCGCCAATCGTGAGGAGGAGCTCTTTGCCGATCTCGACGAACGGATTATCAGTCGATATAGGGGTTGCGATCGAGTCCGGTTCGACAAGTATGGTGTAGAAGATCTCACGGCGATTCTGCACGCCCGTGCTGAACGTGGACTCCGGAAAGGTGCTGTCGATCAAACCGTGTTAGCGACGATCGCCGACGCCGCTGCCGGTGATGCTCGTCTCGCAATCAGCGTTCTTCGGAGTGCCGCACGAACGGCGATGCACGAACAGAGCGAGCGAATCACTGAGAAGATCGTCGAGGAGGCGATCCCGCATGCACAAAGCGAGATGCACCGAAAGAATCTGGATACGCTCACACATCATCAACGAGCACTCTATGAGGTCATTCAAGAAGAAGGCGAAATCGCCCCAAGTGATCTCTACACCTCGTATCGCAAGCGAGTTGAGAGTCCGAAAAGCGATCGGACCGTTCGAACGTATCTCTCAAAGATGGATCGCTACGGGCTGATCGCTGCTGAGGGTACGAGTAGAGACCGACTCTATCGGATTTCAAACTCTTTCGACCAAGATTATATTTAGAAAGGTCAACCATCGCAGTGAGTGTGGTACCCTCGTTACGTACCCTCGTACCCTTACCACCCTTCCTGACTATCACCTTTCGCTCAGGAACTGAAATGGTCGAGTCCGGACTGGTCGTAATCCAGCGGTTCGATCACCGAGGGATCATCGTTTCCGGGGTTATTTACTTGAGTTGAGATTTCGTACACCTCGAGGTCCTCGTCGGGGTAGGGCCCACACAATTCTCGTCGTTCATATGGATCTGCTGCGAGCCACGTCTCTTCGACGTCGGTCGGAAGCACTACGGGCATCCGATCGTGAATCGATTTCATCATCTCGTTCGGTTCTGTGGTGAGAATTGTCACGCACGGTATCTCTGTCTCTCCATTCGTCCAGACCTCCCAGAGACCGGCCATCGCGAACGCGGGAGTGTCCTCACGATGTATACGATATGGTTGCTTTGGACCTCCTGTTCGCTCTTGCCATTCGTAGAATCCCGATGAGAGGACGAGACAGGGTCTCGATTCCCAGGCGTCCTCGAATGTTCGTTTTTCGTGAGCGGTCTCCGATCGAGCGTTGATGATACCTTCTCCCGGCTCGTCAGCCCAAAACGGAATCAGTCCCCAATGGAATTGGTCGATCTCCTCGCTCGCCTCGTTCGTGATGACTTCGAGTCCATCACCTGGTGCGATGTTGTATCGCGGGGTGTACCCACCATCGGTGACGATCTTTGCCCCGAATCGCGCCTCTAATTCGCCCTGAGGGGTGAACAGAGCGTTTCGTCCACACATAGAAACGGTACGGTTCCTATGTGTATCAACCTGCTCCTGAGGATAGCAATCGATACTCCACTGTTGTTTGTGGAACTGATCTGGAACAGGATTTCTGAACGTCGAAACTGTCCGTGGGTGTCGAGTTTGATTGCATACCTCCCTCGGTTCTGGCAGGTCTGGAAAAGACACGCCGAGTCTTATTCCGATTTCGACCGTTCTGTGTGATATGAGATCTGATACAGATCAGCTCCCGATCCCGGAACTCCCCGCCCTCGGTAAAGGAATACGACTCCTTGCCTCTGATGACGGATCGATCAGCCCGCTTCACGCATTGATCGTCGATCACGTTTCGCTCACCCGAGGCACCGCGTACTGGGTCGATACGCACGGTCACGCGAGAACACAGCCGCTTGCAAAATTAGCTTCCGATCAGCGGGTACTGGATCGGATACAGGTGGCGCGTGCATTCACTCCCTTCCAGCACTACAGCCTCGTAGAGGACCTCACAGAGACCGTTGATGCGAATACGACCCTGCTGGTCCTGCCAGCCCTCGACGGGATGTACAAGGACGACGCGCTTCGAGATGAGGACGCGACAAAGATGCTTGTTCGAATTCTCGCTGAACTCGCTGGCATCGCTCGGGAATACGACTTTCCGATATTGGTCACACGAACCTGTGCAGACTCGTTTACCGATCCGATCAAAGCAGCCGCGATCGAGACGATTCGCTGTAAGCACACACGCATGGGTCCTCGCTTCATCGCTGACTCGTTCGAGACACTTGTCTATCCGCTCGGGAACGGCCATTACCAGACGACGCTCGCATTCTGGGCGGAGATCCTAAATGCTCGTCAGCCGATCTACGATGCCGCTCAGACAGGCCCACAGACCCCGGAGGTGCCTGCTGATGGGTCGCACTAATCCCACGTATCGTGACGTCCTCCGGGCGTTCGAAAACCTGTGGTCAGACTATCGACGGGGACTCCGTCGAGAGGATCAACAGCACTTCGATCAGCTGTTTTCCTATATCCGAGCACACGCCGACGCGAGCGGCTACCTCAACCACACAGAGCCGTTCTACCCCGCGCTGATTTCGATCGATCTCGAACAAGAAGCCCGGCTCGAAAAGCTCGAAACACGACTTACCCGACTGGAGGAAGCGACTGAATCCTCCGACGGGGAGTGAGATGGTCTACAAGATCGACTATCTCGAGGACATCTACGAGTGGTCGATCACCCATGACGGTGCCGAGTACGAGCGTGTGAGCGATTACACACCGACGATTTACGCAACATATGATGGTGCACAGACCACGACCGACGGGCTATCCACACTGCATGAGCGGCTTGGGTACTATCCCACGGTCGTCTCAACGCGAATCGAACGGTGGCGACGGGGCTTTCGTCACGAAGACGAGGACGTCCTCAGAATCGACGTGAGACGCCTCGAGGAGCTACTTCCTGTCGCCTACCAGATTCGGGGACTCGGTCAGCCCGGTGAGTACAAACTCTACAATGTCGATCTCTCGCGGGAGTTCCGCTACTGTTTGGAGAACGATCTCGATCCGACGCCAGTGCACACACCCTCGACACTCGAGATCGAGGTTTCTCCGCCCGAATTAGCGAATCCACCGATCACCGAACTCACCATCGACGGTCAACCGATCATCGGTACACCGGTCGGAGTTCTCCATGCGATCCATCGTCGCATCGAGCGCGAGGATCCCGATATCCTGATCGTTTCCTCCAGTCAGATCATTCCGACGCTCTACGAAACCGCCGAGGGGCTCGATGTCGACCTTCAGCTCGGACGACTCCCCGGCAGGCAGCGCTTGGCCGGGCGCTCGACGTACGAAAGCTACGGAAACATCGGGCACTCACCTGCTCGGTATAACGTCCCCGGGCGGGCGATTATCGACCGCTCGAATACGTTTTTCTTCGAGCAATCCGGGTTGGATGGCTGTCTGGATATGGTTCGGCGTTCTCGAAAGCCGCTCCAAGAAACCGCCTGGGCGTCGATCGGCAACGTTCTCACCTCTATTCAAATCTGTGAGGCTCGCGATCGCGACGTGCTCGTCCCGTGGAACTCATGGCGTCACGAGTTCTTCAAGCCACTCTCGACCCTGCACAACGCCGACCGAGGCGGCTACACCTTCGCACCGGAGGTTGGGTTTCACGAAGATATCCACGAGCTGGATTTCTCCTCGCTCTATCCGAATATCATTTGTCAGTTCAACATCAGCCCGGAGACGGTTCGTTGCGAGTGTCATGCTGATCGGGAGGAGATTCCCGGTCTGGGCTATTCGATCTGTGATGAGCGAGGGTATCTCGTCGATGTGCTTCAACCGCTGATCGACGATCGCGATGCGTTTAAGCGAGCGATCCCAGAAACGGACGATCCTGAGCGGGCGGCCGTGCTCAAATCTCGAGCAGATGCAATCAAGTGGATTCTCGTGAGCTGTTTCGGTTACCAGGGATTCTCGAATGCGAAATTCGGACGGATCGAATGCCACGAAGCGATCAATGCGTACGCTCGCGAGATCCTGCTCGAGGCTAAGGAGGTCCTCGAAGCGAACGGGTGGCACCTCGTCCACGGGATCGTCGACAGCCTATGGGTGACCGCGATCGACGGTGAGCAACAGAGACCGCTCGATGAGCTCGCGACGGAGATCACCGATCGCGTTGGGATTCGGCTTGAGTACGAAGCTGCTTTTGAGTGGGTCGGGTTCGTTCCCTTACGAGGTAGCGACCAAGGCGCACTCACGAAGTACTTCGGGAAAGTGGCTGATGAAGTTGGGGAGGACGAATTGGAGTACAAGTATCGTGGAATCGAGTGTCGACAGCGTTCGACGCCGGAGTGGATCAAGACCGCTCAACAGGAGTTGATCGAGACGTTAGACCGCTCTCGGTCACCGGAAGCGGTGTGTGCTCTGTTACAACGACAGCTCGGTGAACTTCGAGCAGGTCGGGTTGATCCAGAGGCGCTTGCTATCGACAATCGTGCTTCGAAGCATATCGATGAGTACACCCAGTATACCCGAACGGTTGCAGCTCTCGAACGCGCCGAAGACGGGGGGCTCGATCCACATCCGGGTCAGAACATCTCCTACGTAGTCGTTGACGATTCAAAACGCTCGCGTGATCGTGTGAAACTCGTCTACGAATCACCTGATCGGTATGATGAAGAGTTTTATTCCGACCTGCTGATTCGGTCCGCAGAGAGCGTCTGTTCACCCCTTGGATGGCGACGTCCTGAACTCGAAAGATACCTCTCGTCTCATACTGACACGTCATTGACAGCGTTCTATGACTGAATTCTATTCTGATTCGCCATTTGTTTATGTTCGACGTCTCGTAGCAACTGGTATGAACGACTTGACAGCGTTCCAGAGAGACCTTCTCTATGTAATTGCGGGTCTCGGCGAGCCACACGGCCTCGCGATCAAGGAGGAACTCGAGCAGTATTACGGAGGAGAAGTTCACCACGGTCGGCTCTATCCGAATCTCGATACGCTCGTCGAGAAGGGCTTCGTCAGCAAGGGTTCACGGGATCAGCGAACGAACGAATACACGCTCACCGAGCGTGGTGAGCGGGAGCTTTCCGCTCGTCAAGAATGGGAAGCACAGTACATCGAATCCCTGGTTGCGTAATCACGGCAACTGGGATAGGCGCCTGGCGGTTGAGACGCACCGGAGCTGATTTGAAGACCCGAGAATCTCACCGTCTTAGCGATAACCGAAGAGATTGTGACCCGAGCAGCGAGGCTGCGCCGACCGTAGTATTCACAAACTGAGGAACGAACCCCCCTCATATGCGAATATGATCCACTTGGCAACCGAGATCGAGATCAGAAACTGAAACCAACTCTATACGGCAATTCCGATTTCGAATATAACTGAGCGTAGTCAATGACAAACAAGAACAAATAGCATGGGAAATATAGATATGAGGGCACGAATACGTGAGTTTACCAAGCAGATATACATAGTAATAGTTGCGGCGGAATGCTTCTCCTCGGTAGATGTTTAGTATACGAAGCATTCGTGTTCGGTTAACACTGGCAGTAATATTCACGGGCTGTGTAACACCCTGAATCCGGTCGCCTGAACCTTCTCGGTCAGGACCCGAGGCTCGACAGTTCGTCACTTACGGCCTTAACCGAACACAGATGCCATTGAGACCAAGAGAAACCGACCGCACGAGCTAGTTACGAATCGGTGGTGTCGATTGACTGTGCAAGATCAAATGCGGCGTTCGAGAGCGTGTTCGCTGCAACGTAGCAATCGTCCCAACTCGTGTACTCCGCTTCCGAGTGGCTCTTTCCGTTTTCACTCACGGCGAAGACCATTCCAGTATCGCAGACCCGAGCGGTGTGAGAAGCGTCGTGGCCGGCCCCACTGAAGATTTTACGATAGTCATAGTCCAACGCCGCAGCCGTGGATTCAACGGCGTCAACGCAGCGATCGGAGAACTCGACACTCGAGACGTGCATTCGCTCTTCGAACTCCCAGTCAAGTCCTTCTCGTTCGGCCGCCATTTCGGCTTCGTAGAGAACACGGTCGTACGCTTCGTCGATGATCCCGTCGCTCGGATCTCGAAACCCGAAGGTGAACGTGACCTCACCGGGAATAATGTTGATTGAGTTCGGACTGGCCGAGATGAACCCTACTGTTCCAACGGTCCGTTCTCCAAGCATCGATGGAATCCGGCGGACCTGGGTGATCACGTCTGCAGCGCCGACCAGCGCGTCGCTCCGGTAATGCATCGGTGTCGATCCTGAGTGATTTGCCTCACCGTAGAACGTGATTGCCCCCCAGACGAACCCGACGATACCGGTAACAACACCGACCTGATGTTCACCCTCTTCCAGGTACGGTCCCTGTTCGATGTGTAGCTCGAGGTAAGCGTCGTACTCTTCGCGTGGTTCCGCAGGCTCGGTGCCTTTGTACCCAATGCGCTTGAGTTCGTCTTCGAGAGTGTTTCCCTGTTCGTCGGTCTTTGCGTACTCCTCGTCAATGTCGTGGGCACCGGCCCAGACGCCGCTACCTTGCATCGCCGGCTGGAAGCGGGACCCTTCCTCGTTTGTCCAGTTGACGATCTCGACGGGCCGTTCCGTCTCGACGTCCGCATCGTTCAGAGCCCGGATGAATTCAAGAGCTGCGACGACGCCGAGAGCACCGTCGTAAATACCTCCATATGGTTGCGAATCGAGGTGTGATCCGACGAGCACTGGGGCGGCGTTTGGGTTCGCACCCTCTCTTCGCCCGAACATGTTGCCGAATTCGTCGATTCGAACTGAGAGGCCCTCGGCCTCTAGCTGGTCGGTGAACCAATCGCGCACTTCTTTGTCTTCGTCCGATAACGCGAGCCGACGAAGTCCTCCTCCAGGAGTTGCGCCGATTTCAGCCTGCGTTTTCATCGTTTCGACTAACCGGTCGCGGTTGAGACGAATCCCCATAGCAGGCCACTCTCGGCAGTGGATATTTAATGTTCGGAGCTACCGGTTCAGTGAATCCTAACTAGGCGATAACAGTTTATAAATTCAAGCCCGGGTTAGCGGATCATCGATTTGGATGGCAGCGACCGATCAGACTCGGTTGTTGTGGATCAGTCTTCAACAGCCGCACACAGAGCTTCGAAGATGGCAGTTGCGCCGAGAATCGCCGTCGACCCGGCTTGATCGTCATACGGAGGTGCGACTTCGACAAGATCGAAACCAACGAGCTCGGCATGGTGGAGTGCCCGAATGAGGTGGAGGAATTCCCTTGATGTAAGACCACCAGGGCTTGGAGTTCCAGTTCCTGGTGCAAACGCAGGATCGACTGCGTCGATGTCTAACGTGGCGTAGGTGGGACCGTCAATGCGTTCTCGAATTCGCTCGCCAAGGTCGTCGATACCGAGGTCGTCGACGGCATCAATCGTGTGATACTCAATGCCGGCGTCATCGTGGCGGGTGATGTCCTCCGGTCCATACAGACCACCACGCTCGCCAATCCGGATCGACGACTCGGGATCGATTAACCCTTCTTCGATCGCGTGGTGGACGGTCGTCCCATGATTGTACGGCTTGCCGAAATACTCGGTCCAGAGGTCAGAGTGTGCGTCGATTTGAACTAGTGAGACTGGGCCGTGTTCAGCGGCAATCGCTCGGAGCACTGGGAGCGTTGTCGAGTGATCACCGCCAGCGATAGCGGGGAACACACCGTGATCGAGGACAGAAGCGACTCGCGATTCAATGCGATCAAACGTCTCTTCTGTGTACCCCGGTACAACCGGGACGTCGTCGTGATCAACGATCTCGACGTTTGTGAGATCGGTTTCAGTCACAGGATTATACGGTTTCAGGAGCGTTGAGGCCAATCGGATCGCACGCGGACCGAACCGAGCCCCAGGTCGGTAGCTCGTTGCGTCGTCATACGGGATTCCCAAAAACGCGATGTCCGCAGACGACGTTTCCAAGTCGTATACGTGTGGACGTCGCATGAATGTCGGTACCCCTGCGAATCGAGGGACCTCCTGTGGATCGATCATCGTCGTAGAGTGAACGGTTCCCATCTTGAATATTCGGTCCGTGGTACGCTTGAGTATCGAATACACCGATGACTTGATTTACAGATTCTCACTGTCGTTTTCCGCTGTTAACTTCAGTAAATCAAAATGGTGGCTATAAATCAAATATGTCCGATGTTTCTCTCTACTTTTCCAAGCTTGTGTCTATGAGGGGATGATATAATAATCAGGTACGGGTGTAGAATAGCTCAAAATAGAAGGGTTTAAAACAGTAGCATGGGTCGCGATACCACGTATGACGGGTAAGCGCAAACGAGGAATGATTTGGTGGACATGGACAGCAATATTAAATGTGATATTTATCGCCTACCTATTGATCTACACAGGGGGCGGTGGCGAGATGCAGTTCATCGGTATCCTGCCGGAGGCATTTGTCGTCCTGATAGGAATCGTCGGGCTTGCGTTCGTCTCTCACTCGGTGTTCGCTTGGTGGTACTTGGGAAAACCAAGTCTCTCGGAAATTTACACTCCCGAGAAGCCAACGATCGACGAGGATGCAGAATCCGTCGGATCAGAACCTCCTGAGGCAGTGAAATGACGTCGATTTGGATTTGGCTCGGCCTCGCGGCGACGACGGTGTACCTCCTTGGGCTGCTTGCCCTGGGATTCTACGGCGGTCGGATGACCGAAGATAACGTCGGTGACTACTTCGTCGCGGGAGGGACCATCAGTAGCCTGGTTATCTTTCTCACCGGTGTGGGAACGGTCTTCAGCGCATTCACGTTCCTCGGTAGCGGTGGGATCAGTTATGATCTCGGTCTCGCCGGAGTCGTGATCATCGGCGCCATCGCCATAATCGACATTCCTGCGATGGTGATGATCGGCGAGAAGTTCTGGAAGATGGCTAAGATGCCCGGCAAAGACTACGTCACGCCGGCCGATTTGGTCTGTGATCGCTTCGACGATAGTAAGACCGTTCGTATCTTGATCGCGACGATCGCGGTCGGCTTCTCGTTTTTCTACATCGTCATCCAGTTCCAAGGAATGGGGCTGATCCTCAATGTCCTTTCAGAAGGACTGATCTCACAGACGATGGCTATCGTCTATATCGGCGTTTTCATGGTCGTCTATATTGCCATCGGTGGGATGCGTGGCGTAGCCTATAGTGACGCGCTTCAGGCAGTGTTGCTGTTTGGCGGCGTTGTCGCGGTCGCCGTCTACGTCTTCTGGACGCAACCGTCGGATGTCTACCTTACAGTGGCTGAGGAGGCCCCGGAGATTACGACACTCACCCTCGAACCATTATACCTCTATACAGTCGTTATGGGCTTTGCGCTGTCAATTCCAGTCTGGCCACATATGTGGCAACGATACTATGCTGCCCGACGTCACAGCGGTGTCTGGGGTCTCGGATTTGCCGAGGGTATTGGTGATTTCTTCTTGTTGACGGTGAGTGCGGGTATCATCGGCTTTGCCGGCATCCTCGCGTTCCCTGGTCTCGAGGGACTTGCCGCCGACACGGTGATCCTGGAGTTCATTCTCGCGATGCCTGGATGGGTCCTCATGATACTCATGGCAGCAGCTATCGCCGCAGCGATGTCCACGGCGGACTCGATCGTATTGATGTTGGGCTCAATCGTCTCCCGAGATATCTATCGGGAACTCGTCGAAGGGAAGATGAGCCAAAGGGAGCTTTCGCGGTTGTCGAAGCTCTTCGCCGGTACGATCACGGTCGCTGCACTGTTAGTGTCGCTTCGTCCGCTGGGCGAGATCATTCAGGTCGTGATTGACCTTACCTTCCCCGGATACTTCTTGCTGATGCCGGTCGTCGTCGCCGCGTTCTGGTGGCCGCGGGCGAATAAATACGGGATCATAGCAGGTCTCATCGCTGGATTGGCGATTGTCCTCTACTTCATCATCACCGGACAGGACGCACCGTACAACATATGGTCTGGCTTCCTCGCTGCGGCCGTCGAATCTGTCGTTATCGTCCTCGTGAGTTTGTTCACAGCCGAACCACCGGCAGACCGGGTTCGAGAGTTCACTAGGGACGTTCGAGAAGCGGATCCAAAGTCGCTGGAACGTTAGACCCAAGTAAATTTGACTTCGGTCGTTCGTCAGTAGTTCCGGTGTAAAATTGCGTTCTCGGGAACCCTGATATCGATCGGCTTGGTGTCGCCAGCGTTGACCGTCGACTCACCGGAACAGGCAGCGACACCAACGATGGTATCCTGTTTGGCCTCGAATGTGACCGTATCGCCCGGTTCGGATTCTGGTTCCGCGATCTCGACGTGTGTTTGGTCCTCGACCGTTGATTTCATGAAGACATTCAGCGTCTCTTGGAGGTCCCGCTCGGAGACTCCCTCTGGTTCTAATACCTCAGTGAGGTTCTCTCTGCATCCACCTTCGCCCGTTTGGCCGTAGTAATCACCGACTACCCAGTGATTACAGGGAGCATACAGTAGATCATGAATCCCACAATCATCATCGACGAACTCGAGGATCGGTTTCCCCTCGGTGGTATACAGTGTATCACCTGTCGTCGGGCGAAGCTTGTTGTTACGTCGATACGAGTATTTCGGCGAGAACCGTTCGCTAACGTCGTGACGGTTGAACGCGACAAGGTCGGCGACCTGTTCACCTTCGGGATCGGTTACTTCGAATCGTTCTCCCTCATCGACCGCAAATGAGATCCCTTGTTTCTCGGGGATTCGCTCTTCGATCATTCCGATGGGCGATTGCCCCTATTCCCGCAAATAGCTATGGGATTCGTTACTCTGCCACTTACGATCTACTTTACAAGAGGAACACATAAACCGATCTGGCAACGGTTAGCTCCAGCCCTGGTGTTAGACCAGTGAAAACCAGCTCGTGGTCATTGGGTAGTATCTATATACTCCAACGCTCTTCCGTAGGAGATTGTTGATACTGCTGAGCAGTCGCTGTAGACTCAAAAAGGACAAGGGTACCGCCTCAGCGGTGCCCGATACGAATGATTCCGCTGGATGTGTTTGACTCGGAATCGGTCGCAGCGGACCTGCTCGCACAGGTTCGCTGGCGTGACGGTGTCACTTGCCCTCGCTGCCGTTCTGACCGGGCGGTCAGAAACGGCAGCTACAGAGAGTTTCAACGGTATCTCTGTAAGGAGTGCGACCGCACGTTCAACGACAAGACGGGCACGATCTTTGCCCACTCGAAGATTGCGCTCCGCCGGTGGTTGTTCTCGATCTATGCGTTTCTCCGGTTTAACACGAGTCTCCGGTAACTAGTGCGAAATCGAGGTGACACACAAGACGATCTACCGGTGCATCGAGCGCTCTGACGAAGCGCTCGATGCACCTTCCCTCGATCTCGTTGGGCCGGTCGAAATCGACGAAGTGTACGTCTCTGCCGGGAAGAAAGGCCACGCGAGCGCTACCAGGAGTCGCGCTCGCGTGGCCTGTCTACGCGTGGTCGTGGTTCGTCCAGTGACAAACCACCCGTTTTTATTATCGCTGATCGCGGCACCGGTCAGCGGTACGTAATCCCTGCGAAAGCCGCGGATGAATCGACGATTCGACTCCTGCTGGCCGACCGTCAGCAGGAGTCGCTGACCGTCTATACCGACGGCTTTCGAGCGTACGACCCGCTCAACGAGGACGAGGCATTCGACCGCGAATACGTCGTCCACGGCGATGGTGAATACGCTGATGACGAATTGCACGTGAACACCTGCGAGAGCCACGCGTCACTTCTGCGACGGTGGCTCTCGCCCCATCGAAGCATCTCCAAAGACAAGTTGACGCAGTATCTCAGAGCGTTTCAGCTCCGGCGAGAATTATACCGAAAACCGGGACGAGACGCGCTCAAACACGCTGTCCGAGCGACGCTCTGAAATCAACAATGTGCTACGTAAGAACGTACTCGATATCAGATGTGATTACTGCATCCATAGATAAGGAGTTCACCCGATGAGTCATGGGCACTGATGAACGACCCCGGCTGTGACGACCAGGACGCTCTCGTTGAGATGGACCTTGATGGGACGACCACCGCGAGCACAGCGGTCATCCTCGCGATTGCCGAGCTCGAGGACCAGTCACCTCTGGAGTTAGATTCTCAATTGCACGAAACGATCGATGGCGACGCCCTCGACAGAGCTATCGACAGCGACACGTCCAATATTTCGGTCGAATTTTCTTATGGGGCGTATCAAGTCCGATTCGAGAACCGTCATCTCTTCGTCGCGCACGCCACAGAGCAGTGATCGGTGGTCGATTCGGCAGCGTCGTACAGTGCCCGGACGTGGTCGAACTTGAGTGAGGGCCGGGTCGCGGTCCTCAGAAGTAGGAGTTGGCTCCAAGTTATCCCGACCTGAACAGGCGAGATAAGAGAGAAAAGGCGTTAATTAATTCCCACGGCTCCGATTTCGAGGATGGGTGAAACCAACGGCATACCCATTCCATCTCGGGTCAGCAGCTCCCTGGTATGTTCCATCTTCAATTAAGAGATTATTGGCCGCTCCAATCTCTGTTGGATCATCTGCCCAAACTTGGCCCCATTCTTCGGTTTTCTCTCGGCTATCTTCGGGAATTCCTTCTTCCCACGTATTAGGTGGACAGTTAGTTGTATGCATTCTCGGTTCGAGAACGGCTTCAACAATATCCATATCAAACTCAATTACGTTTAAGATTATATTCAGTGTTGTTTGAGGTATTGTTGTCCCAGTCGGCGTCCCAGACGTGAAGTATGGAGCACCATCTTTCATCACGAGCGTGGGGCTGGTTGAACTGAGAGGACCCTTACCACCTTCCGGGGCATTTGGTGAATCTGGATTAGTGTCGAACAGGGCCAGATAGTTATTAAGCATAAATCCATAATCAGGGACCATTATCCCGGATCCGAAACCGGAATTTATGGATGTTGTGACTACGGCTACATTGCCATCACTGTCTGCTGCCACGAAGTGCGTTGTTGGTGAAGTGTCACCATCTGGCTCTACCTCACTACTGGGTCTTTCGCTGTCCCCTTCACCATCTTGATGGGCCCATGGGTCACCTGGTTCAACACATTCTCCCTCTTCGTAATCCGCGAGCGTTTCTCCTAATGCAATTTTCTCGGATCGCTCCTCGATGAACGAGTCAGACTGCAGTCCATCGATCGGAACGTCAACGAAGTCGGGATCGCCTAAGTATTCGGCTCTGTCAGCCCAGGCTAAGCCAACGCTTTCAGCGAATAGGTGGTATCTTTCTGCCGATTGAGGTTCGTATTCCTCGCCCAGATTAAAGCGCTCCAATTGGCGAAGCGTCTGTGGGATCAAAAATCCTGATGTAATTGGCAGTCTCGGATTGTATAACTCGTACTCCTTGTACTTGGAGTGCATCGGTTCGTCAAAGCTAACCTCGTACTCACTCAGATCATCGACAGTCATCGTACTCCCACCATCCTGCACAGTATCTACAAACGCCTCAGCGATCTCACCTTCATAGAAGGGCGATACTCCTTCTTTCTTGATCAGTTGGAAGGTTTTAGCGAGGTCTTCTTGAACGAGAAGGTCGCCTTCTTCGAGTGGCTCTCCGTTTTCGTCACTGTATACTTCTTGAGCTGCATCATTGAAGGTCTCCCAGCTACTTTGGATACTCGAGGCGGTAACTGAATCTACCTCAACTCCGTTCCGAGCTAGGTTAACGATCGGTGAGAGTATTCGCTGCCAAGGGGTAGTTCCGTATCTGTCGTGAGCCGCTTTCATTCCCAAGAGCGTCCCTGGTACTCCGACTGACAGTTCACTTTGCCATTGCACTTCGAATGGGACTGGCTCACCATCCTCGAGCCAGTAGTCCTTCGACACATCCGCGTGGGCTCTTGGGTAGAAATCTAAACTGACTACTTCCTCTTCACTTGCATCATAGTATACCATCGTACCGCCACCTCCAATCCCACACATCGGGGGTGTAGCCACGTTCAAAGCAAAATGGACTGCAGCAACTGCGTCTACTGCATTTCCACCTTTGCGAAGGATTTGCGCTCCAATTTTTGATGCTTCTTCGTGATCAGAAACAATCACACCATCTTTTCCCGAAACAGCCTCACCACAGTCAAATCCAGGGAAATTACATTTCGACGCTGCTGATTCGGAGGCGGCTACAGAGTATGGTAGCCCAACTAAACTGACACCTCCTGCTATCGCCGAACTTTTTATGAGAGTTCGTCGAGACACCGAAACCTGCGCCTGATTTTGTTCATCTACAGTGTCTGTGCTGTTCTTCTCATCAATGGGATTAGTTCCCATGCCACGACACTCCACACTCGTGGGATTATAATTTACGGATAGTAACTCAAATATAACTATAATTTTACTTGCATCTATTAAAATACAGGACTTACTTTTATATAAAAATTTATATTTTGGTATAGCTATGTAGTATTATACTTTATTCGGCTGTAGCGGATTCCACACAGTGTTGGATTTTATCATTTACAGCACATATAATGCTGTAGACGGCACACATCATAACGATTTAACGGAACTCTCGATACCAAGATCGCGCACGCTCGGTGCTGTCGTGCGTACGATGAGCTGGTGGCTGGAGTTCCGCGAAATGATCCTCAAAGCGACCGTCTACAACCTCCGGCGGAGCGTCCGATATCCATGAAATCAACTGCTAGGTACCGAAACTACAGAGCCGTTTCGCGTGAACTACAGTGACCCGAATACAGGATTTCATGCAGGCTGGCATCAAGACGAAGATCATCCTGATCTCGGACCTGCCCATTTCCAGTATTCAACCGCGGATGGCGAGGATCGGTGGGGCGTCTCTTTCGAGCATGAGACACCGTCGTTACTTCTCTGGGAAGCTCTTGGGAAGTAGATTGTTGGTAGTGATACCGACGCTTTTTCAGTGCGGGAGAATCACCCTCTCACTCGAAAACGACCTCGATCTGATCGATCTACTGCTGTTCCTCATAAGCTCGAAAACCGCAAGACAGCTCTCCACCAACAATGTCCTTCACAAGAGCGTAGTCGGAATATGCGCTTCCGACATCAAATCCGTCGATGTATGGATAGCGAATGCTCTTGTGGCGTAGATTGTTGGTGAACCGCTTCCGACCCGGTGTCGGCTGGTTCGATCAGCAGTAGCACTCTCGAGAACACCGTTCCGGTTACCTTTCTCGGAAGCGATGTGGATGACGAAATCGCCAGACTGCTCTCCACCAACAATCCTCTACCCAAGAGCGTTCCGACTATTCCACTCGTGGGAGAGAATCTGATTGGGAACGACTTCTGGAGTATAATCAGGATGATGTTTTAGCAGTAAAACATATCCTCGATTTCGTTGCGAATGAGTCGAGGATTCATGAGGGTGAGCATCGGATATCTGTATAAAAAATGACTCGTGTTCGGATGTTACCTACATAAGATCCGGTGTAATCGAGTTCGGTCGGGTAGTGTTTCGATCTTATAGCGTCGGCAAGTGAAATCGAGCCGATCTGATACCCTTCGATCCAGATCCGGTCTAATATCGTATTTACCAGTAAATCGATATCTTGAGCACCGCGATACGTCGCTGGCTTTGCTTTCCATATGAATTAGGTATCAGTGGTGATCCTGCCTTTGTAGAAAATCACTTCTCGTGGTACTGTGTGGCTAGTGGTGTATGCAGACAATTGACAGAGAAGATGCAAACAAGTACGAGTTTGGGCGTGACATGGAGCCGTTGCTGTACGTTGATCCAGGAGAGTCATTTCGGGTCGAAACGTGGGATGCGTTCGAAGGAACGCTATTCGATCACGGCCTCGGATCGTTTACGCCTGAGGATATCCCTGGACTGCAGGCACCACCACCGGCGTTCGACGGAAACCCGCTCGCTGGACCGATCCACGTAGAGGGCGCAGAGCGCGGAGATACGCTCGCGGTCACTGTCGAGGCGATCCGCCCAGAACGAGGAATGACCACCACGCTGGAGGAATTCGGCTGTCTTGCCGGCCACAGTGGCTGGGAAGAGTGTCAGACCAACTTCGCTCACGAAGTTGAACTCGAGTCTGGTCCGAGTGGTACGACTGCCGATGGGACGGCAACGATGGAACTCGGAGATCACACCTGGAGCTGGGATCTGAACCCACACATCGGAACCATCACTGCTGCACCCGGACGCACTGTCCAGGATTCGGTCACCTCACAAGGAGCCTGGGGTGGAAACATGGACGTCCGGGATCTCGATCAGGGCAGTACCGTCTATCTCAGTTCGTTCAACGACGGTGGTCTCCTTTTTGTGGGTGATATCCATGCCTCACAGAGTGATTCCGAGTACACGGGAATCGCTGTCGAGTCGATCGCGGAAATCGAGCTGAGTGTCGAGATCGTCGATACGCCCGTTCCTGGGGTCTTCAGAATTGAAGACGATGAGTCGATCATTCACGTCGACTCAGCAAAGAACGCAGGTTCGACCGAAGACGCTGTGAATGGCTGTTTTAAAGCGATGATCGAAGAGCTTGTCGAAGAACACGGACTGGGAAAGCGCGAAGCGTACGTTCAGATGAGTGTGAATCCCGCGATAACGGTTCGCCTCTACCAGTTCGTTCACCCCGGATTCGCGACTGTGGGCGTAAAACTCGATAAGGCGTTCTTCGACCAGTATTCCTAGCGATGGCTCCTTTCTAATCAAGGGGAAGGCACACACGGGGACGAGTACGAGCGGTTGAAAGAAGTCAAAGACGCACACAGGCTGACGTGGCGCGGACTCGTCATTCAGGACGCGAAAGCGTTGGACACCGAAGGTCCGTTGAAGATGGACAGTCAGCCGGCCGTAGCGGTTGTATCCGCCCAGCTAAACGAACGCGATTCCTTCCCACCATCAGCGGCGGGATTTCCTAGCTAACACAAAAATAATCCGTCAGAAAACACTTTCCCATTGTATCATTGTCTGACATGGGCCTGACAAACATCTCAATCTATATTAAAGATTTATTGTCAAACAGATATTACAATTTCCGCCGGCACTGGTTGTCAGAGGCTCTTGTTTCCCATCTCTCGTCTCCTCGTACTATCTTTGAGACCCTTACGGACGACCGATGTCGAGCGATCCTACAATCCGCTGGATTATTTTTGCTCCAGTCCTGCTGTTATCGTTTCTGTGCGGGTGCGTACACGTTGATGAAGTGGTCGTGTAGGGTGTCGACGTGGTCGTGTATCGTCCCTGGTGTAGTGAGTGGGATGGCGACAACGCCAGGAGCGTGTTTTTGTGGATTGTACCACTGGTCTTCGTAGAATCGAACGGCGGGCCACGCGTCGTCAGCGGTAGTGGTTGTCGCGGACGGAGTCGTATACGGTTTGGGAGCCGTGCTGGAGTTTGTACAGGACGTAGCCGTACGCATCACTGGTGTCGGGCGCGTCATCGATCGTGTCGGGAGTGACCCATTCGACGGCAACGTTGAGTGTGGTGTTCACATCGGGATTGTCGTCGTGTCGGAGTGAGGCTTCGGTGCGGATCGTGGCGAGTGTGGGGTGTAATCGGGGCCGAGTGCTTTGTCACTGAACGCCACGTCGGTGTGGTATTCAGCGTCGCGGAGCATCGTTCGCCCAGTACGTTCGAGAGTGCCGAGGAGTGTGCTTTCGAAGTCGTAGGCGAGCTGCCGGGCTTTCAGGTACCGATCGGCTTCGAAGCCGGTCGTGATGATGTCGTCACTCATGGGTGTGGGTGTTTGTGAGGTAATCGTATTGGGTGGCGAGTGGCGTGTTTCGGAGTTGAGTCTGGTCTCCGAAGCCGACAGTTTCAGCGCTAGTGTGACTGGCGAGGAGTGGTTCCGTGGCGAATTGGCAGAGCACGGTTTCAATGATGGTGATGAGCGTGTACGCGGTAGCCTGCCAGTGTGGGGTTGCAGATGCGTCGGAGAGGAGTGTTTGGCGGAGTGCGCGGCTGATGTCGCGCCAGTAGAGTACGGTCACGTCGGCTTCGTTCGACTGCGAGCCTCGGAGTACCGCGCGAGCGTCTGTGGTAGTATCGAGTCTCGTTCGGGTGTTCGCTTGAAGTTGTCCGTGGTTAGTGGCCGGGAGTAGTAGGTAGTGATGCCAGGTTCTTTTCCGGTCATGGCGTTCGATGAGCCCTGCTGTTTCCGGTGTTTTGGCGTAGTGGTCGTCGTCGATTTTGACTTCGATTGAAATCCCAGTGTCTGGGTACTGGATGAGTACATCAACTCGACGGTCGTGTGTGGCGTCCGAACTGAGGGGAACTTCGCAGCGAACGCGGGCAGGGTTCTCAGTGACTTGGATATCGAAGACACGGGTAATGAAGTGCGTTGGAGCGGTGTGGCAGAGATGCGCGAGCCATTGTGACCAGTTTTCTTCCTGAGTGGTGCGGAGCGGCCCGTTGTCACGCCACGCTGCACAGAGTGGATCGCGGTCGAAACACGCTGGACTCTCACGCCACTGCTCGTTTACTTCTTCGAGCAGCGCGTGCAGGTCAGCGAGGGTGTCAGTATCATGGGTGCCTGCTAGTTCCCACCAGTCATCGACAACGCTCCAGTCGGTGAGTTGTTGACTCATAGTGCCGGACAGATAGTTCGGTAGTGGTGGACTGATGTATTCATTCGTTCGGCAGTATCTGTTCGAAAGTGCTTAACATTCCTGCTGCATCGCTATTTGACTGGCAGGGAGACTCGACGGCAACTCCCCGGAACGGTGTCTCAAATAATGCAAGGCATTTATAAATAAGTTGTGAGATTCTCTATTTGAGACTCGATATTTTCTCGGATTGGTATGGAACCGCACTTTTGACGTTCAAGAAGTACTCTCATTCGTCTTCATGTTTGTGCTCTCGGCTCCATTGAATCCGCAGAGGGCGACGGATTTCATTGTTTGACAGCTTTTTCGACGTTGTAGACTGCGGCGGTGAGCGTAATCTCGCGGAACTGGCGAAACCAAGCCCGCGCTCGGACGGCGGGAGTGGTTGGCGTAACTTTTGAACGTCCCAGATCTGTGAACTGCATCCTCTCATACCGTCGATCACAGTCTCGGCGAGAACGTGTTCAAACGTTGTGCAGACCACTCGAGCCGTCCGAGCGCTTGATCACCGAGTTCACGGTCTCACAGACCGAGCGCTGGTTGTAGAGATCGTGCATCAACCCGATCGGATGTCCCGCGATCCAGATCTGATCAAGTCGTGCGTCTTCGGGTGAGTCGGCCCCTCGAAGCTCGAGAACACCGGTTTCATTTGCACCGGTGGTGTGTCTCGAACGTGGATCGAAAAGCGAGCTTGAACCTAAGCGGGGCGTTTCAGTGAGTAACTATTCCCCCTATAACAGAACATATTTACCCTTTTGAAACGAATGGGAACGTATGAGCTCGTTCGGGCCGGCGCCTTCGGACTCAACGATTGAGGACGAAGTCGCGGACTGGAAACAAACACATGGGACACGACAGCGAGTGAAGCAGGTACTAGCGGGTGTTCGCACTCCTCTTGCTGCGTCAGATGTCGCAGAGCAGGCACACTGTACGACGAAAAGTGCTCGAAAGTACCTCGAAGAGCTTGTTGACGAACGAATCGCTCGAAAGATCGAGGACTCGCGCGGTGCTCGGTACCTGCGAAACGAGGAGTATCACCGCTGGCGCCGTGCGGACGCCCTCTCAACCGAGTATTCGGAATCGGAGCTACTCACGGCGTTAGACCGACTCGAACAGCGAGACGCAGACTACCGGGACCGATTCGAGGTTTCGACACCGGATGCCGTCGAGTTCCCACCGGACGACGCGACTCATGACGAAATCCACGATCTGTGGGAGACGTTGACCGACTGGGAATCGGTTCGTGAAGAGATGCACCTCCACCGTGAAGCGCTTCGGATCGCCCGGCATCGAACGGACACACCACTGTCGGCGTGAGTCGTTTCGACGAACTCTTATATGTCTGATGAACCCACTGCTCCGCTCGATCTGAGCGTTCTGGAGGCTCTTTCGGCACGAGGACGTACGCACTCGCTTGTCGATTCTGTTTCTTTGGCCGAGGATGAGGCAGGACGAACGGCGCTGTATTTTCAGCTGGATCCCGATCGATATCCTCCGTCAGTCGAGGTGGCGTTCATCCGGTGGCGATGGTATATGAACGGCGATTACCGAATCCATTATCGAGAGGAGTGGATCGAAAAGGCGGGGTGGCAGTGTCGCTGGGATCGTCATCCGCACACGCATTATACACCGAGATCGCACTTCCACGAGCCGCCAGATGGGAGTGGTGAGCCCGTCACGGACCCAGTTGGAGAGGCTTCTCCAATGGAGATGTTCGGGCGGACACTGGCGATCATCCGCGAACGAATTGAAGATCTCTGGAAAGAAACCACCGATTGATCAGCTAAACCAAGGACCCTCGTCTATATTCCAGCGATGGCTACAGGCAGCTGGTATTGCCCGTGACTTTCAAGGGGTCTCTGGCTCTCCTGGTGGATCAAATTCGATAGATGCCACCCATCTCCGAGTCAACTTCATCTGCCCACGCTCGAAGTTCGATAATCTTGCGAAGAAGTGATCACCTGTCTATTTTCACTATTTGCACAATTTTCACCTGTTGGGTGAATTTCAACGGATAGTTATCTAACCTCGCTCGGCCATGATCCACGATGTTATGCGCGGCGCTGTCATCGGGGATCGATCCGCCCGATCGTCGACTACCAAGGGCCTCGATCAAAACACATGTACGATAAGCGGCCTTGCTAAAGCGCCTCACTCAGCCGACGTCAAATCCACTTTTTCCGGCGGTTATTCGAACGTTGAAGCGTTCGTCTCCCCCCACACCAAGAGTCGGTCGAAGACGCTTGAGTATCTATGAGCGTTTGGACCGCCCGGGTACGCGATCGGCTACAACGACAGCAGTGTCTGGGGACCTACCCGTTAGATGTCGATCCTGAAGAGACACGAGATAATGACAACTAGAGTAATCGAGGGCGCTGGCCGGCGGTGGGACCGACGGAAGACGTGGTACCGAGGACGGCGGATCGGGAGTCGACGACCGTGGTGGACCGGTCGAAGCGGTATTGGGGAATCCACTAATGAGTGAGGAGGAGGACCGTCCCGATCACGTCGAACGCCCCGTGCTGATCGTACCGGGAATTGTAGGTACGCTCGGTGCGGGAAAGCACATGGAGGAGTGGTTTCTCACGCGGGGGATCGAACCGGAACGGCCCGTATCGGACGACGATGACGAGTCCAAGTATGAACAGGTGATCGAAGTCGATCCGCTCGGCGGGTACTACTACGATCTCATCGTGAGCCTGGAGAACGTCGGCTACGCACTCGACGAGACACTTTTCATTGTCACTTACGACTGGAGGCTGCCAGTCGGACCGTACCCCGAGAGCGCTGACGACTTCGACGGTACTGTCGACGTCGGCGGGGCGGAGGAGCGTGTCTCCGATATCGGCGCACAATCATTCGACTGGTCGCACGGAATCGGATGCGAGATGGGGACACCGTCGAACGATACGTCCTCCATCCGTCGGTCGGACCGACTCGAAGCGAGGCCGCCCCTGATCAGTCAATCATATACCACGCGTAGCGAGCAAGGAACCACGGGCGCAACCGACGGTGTTTACGCAGAGGTCTCGGCTTCCGAGCAGGTGCACGTTGTAAGCGACGGCTTCCCAGCGTCGTGGCTCGAGGAAATGACCGAGTTGATCGCGGGATGTCTCCGGCTGCGCGTCGAGGTGATCACCGAGACGGCCAATCTGGTAATAGGTTGGCTCCCTAACCAAGTCCGACCAATCCGATCAATGGGGGGTGTATAGGGTGAGTTCAGGTGACGGTTCCGGTATGGATGGGCCGCGGGATATCTTACCCGAAGGAAAAATAACCCCGGGGAGATCGATGCCGAGGCTGGGCCCAATAGGAACGGCAATAGGGTTTCATGAGGAATACAAATCCGCGTTAGACGAGTGGCAGGCGTTCCAGCAGCGCCATATCGGCAAGGTCTACCTGTGGTCAACGATCGAACAGCTAATCAGCCAAGGCAGAGAATCTGACGGGTTCTCAACGGAGGAATTGTACCGAGCCCTCGGTGTGGATCAGTTTCACGAGGCGAGGGGACGCGATTGGGATGGGGACGAGAATCTCGCCGCTGCACTCGATTTGGAGGCGGAAATTGATTATTTAGTGGGCGGGCTACAGACTCGGTTGTTCGACGACGATTCGTTCGATAATGAGTTCATCTCGTTCGGACGGCAACTCTTCTGGCGGCGCACCTCGGTCGAGTGGAAGGCAAAGCGTTTGATTCACTATATGAAATACGGTTCGGAAAACCCCCGGGAGGAGGTGCAAACACCGAGGGAAGTCGATTTTAACCCCAAAGACAATGAATTCTATGCCGCATTTGTCAAATGCAGCTTCCGAGACCAGATCATCATCGCCCGGGAGCTCACCGAAGGGCTCTCACATTCCCACTGTGGGCGAGAATTCCTGGCTGATTTGTTCGAATATCAGAGAAAATCGATACTGAATCCTTTCTCATTTTTGGGCCCAATTCGACTATGGAAAGGGAGGGATGAGTCGGATAACAAGATTCTTTTAGAAGATGATGAGGCAATCGAATTTGCAAAAGAGATCTACATTACCGTCTTTGCAAAGAACCAAGAGCAGGTGGAAAATTATTATGTTCGTTCAGGGGACTCGCGTCGGTTGAGTTTTGCTCACATCCCCGCATCGGAACTGGGTACGTTGGAACCTTATTCTATTGGCGAGTACGTCACGGACCTCCTGTCTCAGCTGCTCCCAGGATTGTATCAATTTTATGCCACTAGGGAACCCGATCCAACTTACAAGAGTCTCGTAGAGCATGCCAACAAGCCCAAACCGAGCGAAGTAGTGGAGAAGTTCCTTGCAGGCATCACCTCACTTTACGCTACCGACGAACTGATAGAAAACGCGATAGATGAAATTTCGTGGAGGGACATCGACGCCGTCCGTCCGAAATGGGAATCAGGGCGGCTGAGCGAATTTGAGCGCGAAGGCATCGAATCATGGACGACCCAGGAGACGATGGCCATTTCGACTGTACTCGTGAATGGGCTTGATAAGTTCGTTAGTCAATTAGAGGTCCCAAGCGCCGCAATTGCGACGGGTCAACTGAAGCTCGCATTTGGCGTTTCAGGTGCACTCGGGGCACTCAGTACGATGGCGGATACAGACGCATCGGATGTCGAACAAGCTCGGGCGTTTCGGACGATGATTGGACTGCTCATCGACGGACCACAGATTATCACACGGTTCCGAAACGACTTTGAGAAGTTGTTCGGTGTACCGGAGCAGGCTGCTCGGAGGCAATCCGTCCAAGCGAACGCACTGGCAGGTGAAGCTGCTAAACGAATCGGTCCAGCACTGGACATCCTTGACATCTACCTCAACGTGTATTCGATGTCCGATGCGATCGAACGTGGTGACAATGCTGCCTGGGGATATGGAGCTGCCGCTTTCAGCGGCGTACTCGGCCTTTCGGCGGCGTATTACTCGGCCGCGGGAGTCTTGGCTGCGTCTGTCGGATTTGGCGTCGCCGCGATTTACATCGCTGTTATCGGAATCATATTGATCGCGGCTCTCTCGGACTCGGAGATTGCCGATTGGTTACGGACAACCTATTTTGGTGTTGAATGGGATGATTTGACGGATGAAGATTATATAAAACCGGAAAAGGACACGTTCGGCTATCGGAAGATCGATTCGGACAAAGGAGGGATCGTGCAACGGTTTCTACCTGGTCACGGTTGGATTGGCGACCCCAATTACACGGCACAAGTTTCCCAAATGTACAGTCAAATACGTCCTATTGGCCTGAAAGAGATTACGTTAGGGAAACAAATGCATCAAGGTACCGAACGATACTATGGACGTATCCGAATTGAGCCATCGGATGTCTACAATACTACGGAGGATATCCGGATTATGGGAAATGGAGCGCTCTTTCTCAGACTTTTGCCGGTGGTAAACGAACATCGGCAACGGGAAACCGGCGGACACCCCCCGTTGGAAACCGTGTGGCGGTACCGTCCATTAGACCTGCCTCACGACCATCTCCACCGATTCAGCTTCGGTGCTCCTCTTGGTGACGATGACATTGTATCAGGGAGGCACCTTACGGTCACTGACCCTTCATGGAAAACCGAACTTGCCGTTTTCGAACAATATCCTCTTTTAGATGCAATCGAAAAGTGGACTGGAGTGAACTTCCCAGACTCCACCCTTGATCTCGAAATTGACTCGGAAGAGGCGTTAACCGACGACGGTGAATGGGTGATAAAAAAGTGGGATGCGAAGATCTGGGACATGTCCCAAGGGAAAAGCCCCGAGAAGATCTTCGGGGTGGCTCCTTCGAAGATCGCATCACGCGATAAATACTACGCCGAAGTTCTGTATGCGCCACCGGATCTCGCTCGGTCGATGGGACGGGGGAGATCAGTGTCGGTACGGCCTGCTGAGTTGCCGATTGTATCTCGAGAACGTATGGAAATCGAGCGTCACCCCGTAGAGGTACCCGTGGTGTGGTGAATGACCGAACAAGAATCCCCGGAACTCAGCTCAGCGGAAAAGCTCACGGTCGAGTTAGTGCGGGTCCTCGAACCCCTCGATACTGCCCTCCGTGGGGGCACTCACGAAGTGGCAGATCTGCTGGATAGACTCGGTCTCGGCGAGGACGTCCTCGATGCCGAAGTTGAAACGATTCGTTCTCTGGTTGAAGACGAGGTAGGATCTGCCTTGGAGACGCTCCGAAATCAGTTCTTCGATCCCATCCGATCTGGCGAGAACATCTCGATTGATGGCCTGAACTATCATGTGCTCCTTGGGGCTATCAACGACGTCTACTCGGGCATCCGAACACTCCAAACATTGGATTTTACACACATCTCCGGTAACGAGGTCGCGACTCGAATGCTCGATTTTCTCCTTGTAAAGTATCTTTCCACCTATCACCGATCAATTCACGACGCGCTTTGTTTGGCTGGGATTATTGAGGAGGGTGTCCCACTGAGGGTTGACTTCTCGAAGCTTCCGGAGTTTCTGGATGATCCCAATCAGGTCTTTGTGAATGTGTTCGGATGGGGGGAGGAAACGTTTACCGGGTTCCTGGTTCTTTATTATGTACGCACGATATTCTGGCGATTCCAGATCCCCGCAGCCTTTCAGGAACCGCCGAGATCGATGGTAGAGGACCTCGTCGGCACAGCCGTGGAATACGACCAGCTCGAACAGGAACTCCAAGTGCCGGTAATCAGTGTGTTCGAGGAGGATGGATCCACGTCGGTGGGCTTTCGTATTGTCCCTCTTCCCGGAACGCCCCAACACGAACTTCCGGGGATGGCCGTCGTTCCGTATGGTCTCGCTGGAGCCTCGGAAACCGTGGAGGTCGGGGAAGGATGGACATTCAACGTTGCTACGGACGCTGACCAGACGGGCTGGGGTATCGGCCTATGGCCGGATACTGACAACTCGGGATCACATGCGGAAGTCATCGGGACTGATCATCCCATTCCGAATCTTGACGCGACCACAGGACTGGTATTTACAGGGTTTGAATCGGGGCGAGCCGGGACTACGCTACTCGGCGGTGCTACCGGAAGCCGTCTCTCCGTACAATATGCTGAACTAAGCGCGTCAGTCGGGATCAAAAACGGACAAGCCATTTTCGAAGTAAACGTGCCAACGAGGGGCAGGCTTGTCGTTGACACCAATCAACTCGATGCCTTCCTCGCGTCGATGCTCCCCGACGACGGCCTTGAGTACGACTTCGACGTGACAGTCGGCTGGTCGTCGGATCGGGGGCTATTCCTCGAACGGGGCACCGGTCTCGAAGTGTCGCTTCCGCAACAACAGCGCGTCGGTCCGATCGAGTTGACCGAACTCTACCTCGGCGTCCTCCCGAACGAAGACGCCGACAAAGTTCGGTTCGAGGGCTCCGCGTCAGCAGACGTTGAGATTGGCCCGGTAACCGGATCGATATCGCGATTCGGCATCGCCGCCGAAGTGGGCTTCCCCGAGGATGGGAATGGGAACCTCGGCCCGATCGACCTCCACGTCGGTGTCCAACCGCCGAACGGTATCGCTATATCCATCGACGTAGGGGTGGTCACCGGCGGTGGCTTCCTCGACTACGATCCAGAACATGAGCGCTACACGGGCGTAGTCGTCCTAAAAATCGGCGAGATCACCCTCAACGCGGTCGGATTGCTCAGCACCGACGTTCCGGGGGACGAGGCGGCATACTCGCTGCTCGTAATCGTCGCTGGGGAGTTCCCACGGATTCGCCTCGGACTTGGATTCTCGCTCACCGGGGCCGGGGGGATCGTTGGGCTGCACCGGTCGGTCAAGGCCGAGTCCCTCGGCCAGGTCGTCCGCGACGGGGCGCTCGATTCCGTACTCTTCCCGCAGGATCCGGTGGTGAACGCCGATCGCATCTTGAGTGATCTCCGCCGGATCTTTCCGGTGACGCCGGATTCGCACGTCTTCGGACCGATCGTCCAGCTTGAATGGGGCGAGCCGACAATTCTCACCGCCAACCTTGGGGTGGTACTCGAACTTCCGAGCTGGAAGATTGCGGTCCTTGGTGACTTCCAAGTCGTCCTCCCGAACGAGGATAATGACCGCGTCACGCTCAACATGGCCGCCAGCGGGATCATCGATCCTGACGAGGAGCGGGTGGACGTCGACGCGAGCCTCTATGACTCCCGACTGGTTGAGTGGACGCTCACCGGCGACATGGCGCTGCGGACCAAACGCGGTGATGACCCCCAGTTTGTCCTTTCGATCGGCGGGTTCAACCCTCGGTACGATCCCCCATCGGATGTCCCCTCGCTCGAGCGGGTAACAGCCACGCTCGGCCCGTCGAGCGGGAACCCCACCCTCGAGTTCGCTGGCTACCTCGCGATCACCTCGAACACGGTCCAAGCAGGCGCCAGCGTCGACGCCGTCGCGAAAGCCGGGCCAGCGTTGGCCGAGGGACGAATCTCGTTCGACGCACTGATCGAGTTCGATCCCTTCGGCTTCGTCGCCGACTTCCACTCGTCGTTCTCGGTGACAGTCAAAGGCAAGGGGTTCTCGGTCGACATTGACGGCACGATCTCGGGACCGGGTCCGTTCCGCGTTCAGGGAAAGATCAAAATCTCGCTCTTTCTGTTCTCGATTTCGGCGAGCCTCGACGTCAAACTCGGTTCGGGTGTGACTGTCGAGCTCCCCAGGGCGCGGGTCATGCCCGAACTTGAGGCCGAACTCGCCCGCGCGGCGAACTGGATGGCCAAGTTACCCAACGTGGGCGATGGTTTTGCTGACCTCCGGGAGATCGACGAGGATGGAGAGCGCGTGATCGCTCACCCTCTCGCCGAGATCGGTGTTAGACAGACCGTCGTCCCGCTGGGCTTTGAGATCGAGAAGTTCGGCGAGGCCACGCCCTCGGAGTACACCCACTTCGAGCTGGCGGACGCGACGGTCGAGGGGGCTGCCCTTGAGCTGGCCGCGGAGACCGAAGAGCACTTCGCGCCCGCACAGTACGCGAAGCTATCGGACGCAGAGCGTCTCGAAAGTCCCGCCTTCGAGACCCACCCCGCCGGACGCAAACTGCGCGACCGAGGCGTCTACCTCGGGTACGACGACGGAGACGGCCGGGAGGCGAACCTCCGGCAGACGACGCTCGAGTACTCCTGCGTCGTCTTCGACGAAGCGAGCGAGCGAAACGGCGCACCCCTGGCTTCTCTCGGCGGTTTCACCACTTCGCTCTCGGGCTTCGGTACCGGGGTCGTCGCCGCGCTTGAGGACGTAGGGGCCGTGGCGAACTCGCCAGCCAGACGGACCGGATTGCGGCGGTTCCGGCTAAGTGAGGCGGACAAACTCGCGGATCGAGCGATTACCGACGGTAGGACCGTGCCGCTGCACACCGACGACGGTCTCCAGCAAGGCCACCGCGGTAGAGCGAACCCGGATGTGGGAGGACTTGGCGGGAAGATCTCGATGTCGAGCGACCGGTACGTGATTGTCGAGGGTGGCTCGCTAACTCCTGTGAGCATCCCAACCGCACCGAACGCGCGAATGTCGAAGGCGACCGCCAAGCGGGCGCTGTCCCGCTACCGATCGCAGAATCCGACTCACGCTCGCTCGCTCAGAGTCGTCCCCACGAGAGAGACTCCGATGGAGGAAATCCAATGACCGAGAGACCGAGGACTACCGTACGCGCTCGGAGAGCCGATGAACCGACCGATGAGACGGCGTTCGAGGAAGCAACGTTCGAAGAGGCGGAAACGACCGCCCGGCGGAGACGGCGTTCACCGGAGACCGGGAGCGATCCAACGACGGAGTTCACGTTCGTCCCCGTCGCGAGGAGTGGCTACCGACCCACCGAGACATTCGAGCGAGGTGCCAAGAGAATCGAGGCTGCCGGCGAGACTCGGATCGACCTCGACGTCCGCGGCCGCGGCGAGGCAGGCGAAATAACCAGGACAGTCTCGGTTGACGTCTCGATCTACGGACCGGGTGCTGTCACCGGAATCGACACGGACCAGGTCGTCCGGATGGAGCCCGAGCCGCACACCCAGGAGTTCCCACCGAACCAGTTTCCACTGATCGAGTTCGACAACCCGGAGCTGCCCTGGCGCTACAGTCCTCAGCGTGCCGACGGTCACGGTCGAAACCGACCGTGGCTCTGTCTGGTCGCACTCAGAGAGGATCGGATCGAGTACGAACCCGCTGGGGTCGGTCCATTGCCGGTTGTCCGTACGCCGACAGACGAACTCCCGGATCCGGTCGAGTCATGGGCCTGGGCGCACGCTCAGCACGTCGGTGCCGAGGACCTGGAGGAGGCGTTCTCAACTGACTCGACGCACACCCGCTCGCGGCTTCTCTGTCCGCGGAATCTTTCAGCTGAGACAAAGTACCGAGCGTGTGTCGTACCGACGTTTGAACCCGGCCGGCGGGCCGGCCTCGGGTTAAAGCCGGAGGACAATGGCGACTCAATCGGGTTCGCCTGGGAGGACGAGCGAACCGTCAGGCTTCCTGTCTATCACTCTTGGACGTTCCGTACGGACGCAGTCGGCGACTTCGAGTACCTCGCCCGCCTGCTTGAGCCGGTCGAGTTCGGCCCCGGGATCGGATTCAAGACGATCGATGTTACCGATCCCGGTCCCGTCGATCTGAAACTTAGCTACGATCCTGAGACTGATCAGGGTATCGTCGGACTCGGCGGGGCCCTTCGCTCAATCGGCGCGGAGCCGATCACCTACACTATGAGGGCTAAGAGGCGTCTCCGCGAATTGCTCAATCAGCCACGGGAGATCGAAGAACTGACAAAGGAAGGTGAACACGGAAAAGAGGTCGGATACGGCGCCGTGGGACCACACCTCTACGGCCAGTGGCACGCCGGCGTTCCGGAGCTCAAGGACCCGGAGGGGGCGAGCGACTACCCGCGCTGGTTCGACGAACTCAACACTGATCCGCGCCACCGGATCGCAGCCGGCTACGGGACGCAGGTGATCCAGCGGGAGGCGGACCGGTTGCTTCACAGCGCGTGGGAGCAATTCGGCGAGCTCAGAGAGGCCAACCGGAAGCTTCACCGGCTCCAGGTCGACGAGCTCGTCCTGACCGACAGGTTCCGGGTCTTCGAGACGCTCCCGATGGGCACAATGATGAGCTTGACCGCCCCTCTACACGGCTCGGTTCGGACGGGAACCACGACGCTTCACGCCCGAACGGTGGACAGCGATCAGCCGACGGAGCTCACCTCGCCTGCCTTCCGACGGTTGACCCGGTCGACCGGCCCACTGGCGCGGCGACCTGGAATGGCCGTCAATACGCCGAATTTCAACACGCGGTTGGAAACGGGGAGGGTGCCGCGGCTGACAGACGGACTCGCCTTTACCGCGGATAGTGAGGTGGGAGACGAAGAGACCGAGGAGGTGGTCCTCGAGAGCGGTCGGGCGCTACTGGAGCCCGACTTCGGACCGCCGGGGGAGACCAATATCATCGCGGACGTCGCCGATCCGAGCGCATTCTTCGATACTGGTGCCGGACTGGCCGCCGATACGGAGTTTGTGGAGGCAGTGGCCGACCGGCTCGCCGAGCCCGAGGAACTGGCTACGATGGAAGCGGATCGGGCCTTTATGCCGCTTTCGGAACGGAACGACATTCCCGAAACGGTCCGCGATGGATATTCCGCGTTGGATAGCCTCGACGAGGAGTGCAGTGGCGCCCGCGAGGCGATCTCGACCTTCTCGCACTCGATCCGAAGGGAAGACCGGGACGCCATAGACGTCGAAATCGGGGATTCCTCGTCCGTCCACGAGGCGGTGGTGCGGATCGAGAAAGCGATCGATTCGGTCGAGACTGCCCTGGAGGATGCGGTCGCGGGCGAGCGCCTTGAGGAGCTCCGCCTGTACCATCGCCGCTGTTTAACCGAGGTCGAGAGGGCGATCGAGCTCCTCCGATCGAACCCAGACGAATTCAGGGCGGTCCGAGATGCCCTCGATCGAACAAGAGATGCACTGACGAGCATCGAAGGGGTAACGATGCGGCTCCGGGTCGCGCTTGACGCCCGGTCGGAGAGAATCGAGGATGACACGACCACCCTCGCCGGCGTGGCCGTCGAAGAGATCGAGATCGACGGGATCGACGTTGAGACGCTTGGCGCCCAACCGCTCGGGGCGTCGACCCCGAGGGAGCTCTCGATTCCGAAGGAAACCGAGCTCACCTCGGCCATCGCCGAAGGGTTCGAGCCTACGAAACGACTCTACGGACACGCCGGCACCGCCCTGGGGATCCCGACGCTCGAGGAACGCGAGGATCCCCTCGGGGACGTCATGGCCGCCCCGACGTTCACGGAGCCGACGTTCAGGCTGCTCGCGGAGCTGGACGAGGAGTACCTGCTCCCGGGCGTCGAATCGATCCCGACGAATTCGATGGGGACGCTTGTGACAAACCCCGAATTCATCGAGGCGTTCACGACCGGACTCAACCACGAGATGGCTCGCGAGCTCCAGTGGCACCGATTTCCGACCGATCGGCGAGGTACGTACTTCCGGCGGTTCTGGAACCGGAAAGGCGCGCCAGGCCTGGATCCTCATGATCCCGAAGCGATGGCCGATATCGAACCGATTCACACCTGGACCGGGAACTCCCTTGGCAAGAACAGCCCCAGTGACGACGAAGCGACGGTCGTCCTCCTGATCAGGGGCGAGCTGCTCCGACGCTATCCCACGACGGATGTGTTTGCCGTCAAGGCCGTGGAGGACGAAGGGGATCGAACGCCGGCGCTGCCACGGACGCACGTTATGCCCGAGGACGACGAGGACGATGAGATCGCCTATCCCATCTTTCGCGGTACGCTCTCCTCGGACATCACGTTCTTCGGGTTCTCGTTGACCGTGGAGGAGGCGCTCTACGCCCCCTACGATAGGGAAACGGCCGACGACCACGCGGACGAGGGGTGGTTCTTTGTTCTCCAAGAAGCACCCGGCGAGCCACGGTTTGGCCTCGACGTGGGCGCGGAGGAGGACGTCGGCGAGGTTCCACCCGGTATTACCGACGGCGACGGCCGCCTCCACCAGCTTGGGAGTGACGCGGACGCGGGACCCGCGGACCACGGGTGGAGCGCCGTCTCCTGGGCACACCTCGTCGATAACGGAGATCCGAACGCGGCGAAGTTTGTCGACGTCTCGAGCTCGCGACCCGGGCGAGAGACGTGGCGTGTCGAGGCCGGCAGCTCGTTCGAAGAAGGTGGGAACCACGAGTACGGGCGAGAGGATGCGGCTGAATGGGGACATAACAGCGCCCACATGGCCATTGCCACGTGGATCAGGCCAATTCGTGTGAGTATACACGCTGCCGACATGATCGCCGACCCGGATCGGGAGGCCATGTCACGGGGGAAGGCAACTTCGGCAAGGTTGGTTGATTACCCCCGGCCGATCGTACGTCTCGGGGGTATCCGATGAGCGCTGACAGCTCACTGGGCAAAGCTGCCGAGGCGCGGTCGCGTTGGCATGCGATTGACGCGCGGTTGAACCCTCTCCGCTCGGTTCACGCCGCGCTGACCGAGCTGCGGGACACAGTCGTACGCGAACGGGATAAGGAGGAAGCGGTCGAAATGGTTCGATCGTCACTTGAGGCACTCGGTGGCGAGGAGGCCGGCCTGGCAGAGTCGCTTTGGTTCCTAACGGAGCCGGTGTTTCCGAACGGACGAACTCTCGCCGACGAATTCAACGCCGGCCGAGAGATCGGTCCAGAAGCCACCGTGAGTCTAGAACGCCTCGTTGCTGTCGGGGACGGCGAGGCCGACTGGCAATCGGTCGAGGAGGCCGTCGGTGAAGTCCTCGACCGTGAGCCGATCGAAGAGAAGGCGATCGGAGATCTGATCGTCCTCTTCGGGATCACGGTCGAAGCCGGCATCGCTGGGCGCGAGCGGGAGTCCGAGCACCTCGTCGAGGCCCTTCAGGACGCGTACGACGAGCTCTCCGAACCCCTTCCAGAACTCGAGGAACAGCCGATCGCGCTCCTCCCGATACGACTCGAGACCCGCTTCGTAGATGGGGACGGGGGCCGGGGGTTCCTGGAAGATGATAATGATCCCGAACAGCTGCTCGTGCGGGTCTACCCCGACCAGGTTCACGTGGACGCCCACGAGTCCGAACTAACGGAGGACGAGGTCGAGTGGGGGACGTACTTCTGGACGGTGCTCTGGTTCGCCCGACACCCCAATCCAGAAGTGGTGGAGGACGCGAACGGCTACCTCGAGGAGCGGATCCCCGATCGTCGGCTGCGATCGGTCGTCGAGAGCCTCGCCGGTGACGTTTCAACGGGTAAGTTCTCCGGTGGACACCACGATCGTTATCATGAACTGAAAGAACGCGCCTGGAAGAAGCTGCTCGACCGGTTCGGCCGCGAGCGGGCGGCGTTCGTCGTCCATAGTCTCGAACCGACTGATAAGGGGCTCGCGGTGGATCTGCTGACGGCGCCTCCAAAGCCGCCGGACGACGGCTACGACCGCCCACTCGGTAGAATCGTGCATAAAGAGGAGGGGCAGCTCATCGACAGAGAGGTGGAGCGGCCGGACGTAATCGAACGGCCGACCGAAGAGGAACTCGACGTGATCGAGGAACCGGACGACGAACTCCATGTGGAGGATCCGATCGAAGAGGAACTCGACGTCGTGGAGGAGCCGGTTGAAGGGGAAGAGGACCGGACGCGGCCGAGGACCAGGGTTCACGCCTCACAGGCGAGACGGATCGATCCCTCCGAGCGAATGCGAACCCGGACGGGCTCGCGGATCGTCCGAGACCACCGTACCGAGCGGCCAGCAGCCGGTGATGCAGAGGCCGCAGAGTCGGACGACGAGGTGGCTGAGGAGCTTCCGGAGCTACCGGCCTTGCCTGAGCGACTGTCCCCGCTTTCTTTCCCAGAGGTCCCGCGACGACCGGAGTCGTGGACGAAAAGCGCCCGCGCGAAACTCCTTCCAGACCGCTGGGTCGCGATCGCCGAGTGGGAAGACGCCGGTGGCACGAGCCACCGAACGGCCGTGGCTGGCGAGGCGATCCCCGACCCCCTTCAGGTGGGGCCGGGACTGGAGTCGGTGGCAGAAGAGCTGCTTTCAGAGACCCTTGAAAGCGACTCGCCGGCTGCTGAAGGAACCGAGTGGCTTGTCGACTTTCGGGAGGCTGAGAACGTCGGCATGGCCCTTCGGCTCCCGCTAGGCGCCCTCGCCGGGTTCGACCATCGCCGCGGATTCGACCGACTCTCTGTCGTCGGGGTGAAGGCCTCGATGAACGCGTCGGAGACACCCAACGCGCTCGGAGACCTCCTCGACGCGCACCACTACACGGATGGACTTTCGTTCGTCGAACAGGGCACGCCCACGAACAACCACGACCTCCCGTCGGGCTACTCCCGGGCGGACGACCCACGCGAGACTATGGAGATCGAGTGCGTCCCCCCGAAGGTCGAGTCATATGATCGCAGCGATGGTGACCTCCTCGCTCGTGCGCTAGCTATCGATCGGGGGGACGGGACTGACCACGTCTTCGCGAACGTCGCCAATGCTGACGGGACCGAACAGCGCGATGCCCGCCATATGAACTCCGCGCTGTGGCCGGCGACCCTAGGCTACTCGCTCCAGCACGTTCTGGTCGACAACAAATTCGTGGGGAACCAGAGCCTCTGGGGCAATCGGGACGACAAGGGTGGGCCGACTGTCAATACGCACCTACTGTGGCTCGACGCCTACCGGCGGCACTTCATCAGGTACGTTCGGGGCCGGGGTCCGTTTCCCGCACTGCGAATTGGAGCCCACCCGTACGGGATCTTGCCGACGACCGCCGTCGAGACCGAACGCGACCTCTCGGTGCTCGAGTCGTCGCTGCTCCCCGACCTGCTCGCCTCACGGGTCAACATCGAGGAAATTCGGGACCGAGGCTACGACCTCGAGGACCTCGCGTCCGGCGGGATCGATCCGGAACTGCTCATCGAAGCGGGGGCCCGGTCGGACGCGGTGATCGAGGCCGGTGCGGAGCCGTCACACCTCGTTCGCGGGTCGACCCAGGAGGCAATCGAGGTTAACCAGGAACGGATCACTCCCCCGGGACTGATCCGGGATGGGGTCGGCCTCACCGCGACGTCGAGGCTCTCTCGTGACCGGCTCGCGGATGTCGGTATCGATACCGACCGCCTCGCCTCGGTTGGGATCGCGCCCGGTGATCTCGCGCGGGGTGCGGTGACCGACGACCGGCTCGCCGAGGCGGGAGTTTCGATCAAGCAGGTCGCCGAGGCAGTGCTGTGCGATGAGGCGAGGAAGCTCGGGATCACCCCCGAGGCGATGGCCCGCGCCAGGGTGGCCCCGACGGCGCTCCTCCGCGGCGAGTTCTCCGATCGTGATATCGAAGCGCTCGGGCTCGATACCCGAGCGGTCGCCGAGGCCGTCCTCCCACGGAATCTCAAGCGCGCCGGCGTTACCCCAAAGATCCTCCAGGACGCCGGGGTCTCTCCGCGGGCACTCGTCAACGGCGAGGTCGAGGACGGGACGCTGGAGGCGGCCGGGATCGACTTCGCCACGGTCGCCGAGACGATATTACCGAACGAGATGCTGGCGACGGGGATTACCTCTGACCGGCTCTCGGAGGCAGGCGTGACCGTTGCGGAGCTGTTCAACGGGACGATCGCCGACGAGACGCTCCGGTCGGTGGGGATCACCACCGACGCGGTCGCCGACGCACTGGTACCCACCGGACTTCGGGAGGCGGGAGTCACCGCTGCCGCCCTCGAGGACGTCGGAGTCACGCCAGCCGCCGTGCTCAACGGGGCCGTGACCCCCGTGGACCTAGAAGAGGCCGGGTTCGACCCCCGGACACTCGCCGAGGCGAGTGTCCTCCCCAAGGTGCTTACCGCGCTTGGCGACGGACTGGGGGAGTTCATCACCGCCGGGCTCGATACAGAATCGCTCCTCTCGAACGGGGTGACGACGAGGACACTGATGGACGCAGGCGTCGATCCGGAGACGCTGATAAAGGCAGGGCTGACGCGAGAGCAATTCGAGGCGGCCGGCGTTGATCCGAGCCGATCTGATGAAGAAGACGAAACGGACGGGATCGAGTCGGAGCCCGATCTCGCCGCCGGCACCGCCGCTACAACAGGAGGCGACCCGACGGCCGACGCGCTGTCGGAGGACGTCCTCTACGCCCGTTCCATGACGGAGGACCTCAAGCAAGCTGAACGGGAGCTCTACCGGTTCAGCTTCGATCCGGCGACGCCACGCGAGGGACTGGGCCCCGGCTCGAACAGCGAGATCGAGAGGACCCCAGAGCGGACGGCGTCAACACGGTCTGTGGACGAGGGCGGCGTCGAGGGATCGTACGGGCTCGTCGAGGACGGGGGAACCCGTCTAGTCTCGCCGACCCTCCTCGACAGTTTCATGCGGAACCGGCTCCGCGAGCGCGTCGTCGGCTTCGGCGCCCAGTGGAGCGCCGCCGCGGCAGAACTCCCGTTCGGCTCGGACGTCGACGAGGATGCGCTCATCCGCCTGCTTAAGCGGACGGCCGTCTCCTCCGACGTTCGCCACCGGACCATGGTCTACTCGGGCGAGGATCACGAAACGGAGGATCCGGTGGGCTCCGAAGTGGCCGACCTGTTTCTCCCGGGCCACCGTCGGACCGTCCGGAACGCCCTTGAGCGCGCCGGGGCGACCGACCTGGACCCGCGAGTCGGCTCGCTGTACCCCTTTGATGGGGACTTGACCCCGCAGCTCGATCTCAACTCTGGGATTCCGCGATTCTCCCACTTCCAGCAGTTCCACGACGTGGTCGGATCCCCACACAGAGGGATCGTCTCGCCGTACGACGACGTCGACGCCAACATCGACGCGTTCGTCGACATCCTGCTCGCGAGGAGCCCGCGCGCGATCGACCAACTCGGCCACCCGCTCGATCTCTGGCAGGACGAACGAATCACTGTACACATTCCGTACGCCCCATCGTACCCGTGGGTGGGGATCGACTTCGACGTCCTTGACCTCTCCAGAGAGGAGTGGGCGGGCCTGGGCATGACCGCCCAGCGAAAGCGGTTCGTCGAGCAAATCGAGACTAGCGACGACCCGATCGGCCTCGTCGAGCGAATGGTAGCGGAGAGCCGGGGGACCGACAAACCGACGGTGATGGCCGAGAACGCGGCCGACTTCGGGGACTCGGGCGCGCTCCGGTCGCTGCTTCGGATCCTGTTGCAGTTCGGGACGCTTCAAGCGTATATCACCGCGAGACGAAGGATCGGCGCCGAGTTCAGCGATCACCCGGACGGATGGCCAGAGCCGTCGCTCTGGACGGACGACCGTGGCCCGCTCGACAGCCTCGACGACCCGGTTCCGCCGGCGCTAGCGCTCCGGCCGGACGTCGATCCGGAGATGAGTTACGGTGATCTTCTCCGGATCGTCGCTCGGGAGGGTTCCTCGTCCACGTCGATCGATCCGCGGACGAGCGAGTACGCCGACAGTCTGGCGTACCTCCGCGACCGCGATCCCGTCTCGCTCGCGGCGGCGATGCACGAGACGCTCGATCTCGCGAACCACCGTCTCGACGCCTGGTGGACGTCGATCGCAACGAAGGACCTCCTGGAGCTCCGCGAGGTTCAGGGGACCGAGGGCGACGGTCTCGATGCGATGACCTGGGCGGGTCCGGACGGCAACGTCCAGCTCACGACGGTGGAGCCTGGGCTCTCCGGCTCGTTCTTCGGCGACTCCGAGGGATCAGAGGAATTCGAGGGGGACGACTCCCGAACGATCCCCGACGGTGGCGAGGAAGAGTCCGATCGTTCCCGTCGACGTGCGAGAAGACGCGACCATCGGACGGAGGACGAAGAACCCGTGACCGACGAGCCATCGGACGACGAATCCAAGAAGGAACCTGATCGTCCCCGTCAACAAGTGAGAGCACGTCGGGGGTCCAATGAACAGGTACGCGACCATCGAACAGAGGACGAAGAACGGGGAAGCGACAAGCCATCTGCCCCCGTTGAAACCCAGAACGAACCCAAGCACGATCCCGACTCGCTACTCCGTCGGGCCGAGGACGATCCCGGGTTGTACGTCGGCGGCTACGGGTTCGTTGAGGAACTCCGACCGAACCTGGACGAAGCGACCGGACCTGAGTACATTCACACTCCATCCGAGGGACACGCGACGACGGCCGCGTTGCTCCGGAGTGGGCTCGACGCGCACACAGCCGACGAGGGCGGGAACATCATGGGGATTGACCTCTCGCCAGAGCGGGTCCGAGCGGGGCTGTGGCTCATCAGGGGCGTTCGTCGGGGTGGATCCCTTGGCCAACTGCTCGGGTTCCGGTTCGAGCGGCGACTGCACGAGGAAACCCTTGCCGATGCCGAGGAACTGGACCGCGAGGAGGTGGATCTCATGCGATACCTGCGTGCGTTCCGCTCGGCGTTCCCGGCGATCGTTGATAAGATCGAACGGCCCGACGACACCAGGGGGAGCGACGACGGCCGGAAGGCCGAGCTCGCCGGCCGCGACACCGTCGACGGCTACCGCCTCGTGAAGCGATGGGATCGCTACCCGTTCGGCCGCGGTGATGAACTCCCAGACGCCCAGGTTGACGTCACGGAGTACGCGGTCCTTGAAGGAATCGTCGAGGAGCTGCGGACGGCCGTCCGCGCCGCGGGCGACCTGCTGACCGCCGAGAGCGTCCACCAGCTCGGCCAGGGCAACTTCGAGAGGGCCGGCGGCTCGATCGACGCGCTAGCCAAGGGGGAGGCGTTCCCCGACCCAGCGGTCGTCCAGACCCCGCGAACGAACACCGGCTTCCCCCACCGCCACTGCGTCTTGTTGGACGCGACGGAGGAGCCCCCGAGGGGAACTCCACGCGGGCGGGTGGAGCCCGCGATAGCGACCTGGGTCGAGCACTTGCTTCCCGACCCCGATTCGGTCGAGTGTCGGGCGACGATCCGCTGGACGGACGGGGACGACGAGCCCAGATCGACATCGACGACCGTGACCCTGTCAGAGTTGGAGCTTGGCCCGCTCGACACCCTCTACCTGTTCGGATCCGACGCGGAGGGGGCGCGAGCGGAGCTTGAGTCGCTGCTTGCCTACCGGCTGCTGCGCGACCCCCCCGAGGAGGGGATCCCGGCGGATTCAGCGGTCGAGCTAGCGTTCGCGGAGACCGAACGCGAGGAAGTGATAAGCGTCGCGGCCGTCCTCGAGTTCGCTCGGAGCTTGCGGACGCTCGTCCAGGAGTCGCGTCCGGTGCGGGCAGACGACCTGACCCATCCCACCGAAGCACGCGGGCCGGGCCTCGACGAGGCGACCCTTGAGGTAATGGAAGAACGTGCAGGAGCTGCCTGGACCGGTCTTTACACGTGGGCTGAGGTCCTCGATGAGCGTCTGGCGCTGCTTGACGCCGATCACTCGATCGGCGACGCGACCGCCGGCCTCCCGCGACCCCATGATGGGGAGCCTATTGGCGAGGACGCGGGATCCGACGGAGGCTGGGAGGCGCTCGCCGGCGATCCACTGCTGCCCGGCTCTGAAGCGACCGCCGCACGCGACAAGATGGACGACCGGTCGCGGACGGTGACCGGACAGGTCGACTGGCTCGCCGAGACGGCCGAGGACGTTCAAAAAGAGGTCCCACTCTCGAAGCTCGGAGCACTCTCGAACTCAGTCAACGCTGACGAACTCGAGGGCGAACTCCGCAGTCTATTGGAATCGTTGCCTGTCGGACCGAGCACGCGGAGCGCCGTCCGTGAACCGGTCACTGCTCGCTCATCGCCCGACGCCATCATCGCGGGTGCTGTCGAGAGCGAACTGGCTGATTCCGACGTGCTCGCGGACAAAGCCGAGCCGGACGGATCGACCTTCGGGACTGATATCGGAAGCTTCCTGAACCGCACTGCTTCCGCGCTCAACGCCCTACCCTCCGATGCCTCCCCGTTGGACGACGACGAAACTGTCGCGGTCACCATCTGGGGAAGCGACGGCAGCGGTTGGTTCGAGCGCGAGACGAGCGTCTCCGTGGACGCTGACGGCACGTTCACCGCCTCGGTCGACCTCTCATCGGTGGCGCCCGGCACTCCATTCACTGTCGCGGCGATACTTGAGAGCGACGGCGAGGTCGTCTACGCCGCCGACGGTCGGGTCGTCCGCGATGGACCCAGGGACCGGCCGGACCCGGGTGAGGTGCTCGCAACCCGGTGTCCGAACCTCCGACGTTTGCTGTCGATCCTCGACGCCTCGAGCGTCCTAAATGCAGAGAACGCTCCCCTTGGTGCGCTGGCGGCGGCGATCGAGGCGGCAGACTGGGAGCGAATCGCCGAAGAACGGGAGGGGATGGAGCCCGACGGGACCGTGCTGACCGAGGAGGACATCGCGGCGGTCGACGCGCTGCTGGCCCTCGGGAACGTCGATCCGGAGGAATTCACGTCGGCCGCGCTCAGCCTGATCGATCCCGTAAGCCGAAGCGGGCTCCACGACCTGTTCCTCGTCACGGGCGAGAACCCCGACGTCGGCGGGTCGATCCGATATATGCAACGGTCGACGCTCACCGAGGTCAGGGCAAGGCTCCACCGGCTGCTTGAGGGCCCAGCGCCGGCCGACGATGGACACCCGTCCCGGCTGCTCGCCTACGACCAGCGAATCGCACGCAAACTCGCGGATCGGTCAGACGGAGTCGTCGTCGCTGCCTACCTCGATGCGTTCCTCGCTGCGTCCGGATCGGTCATTCGGTATCTCTCCCGCGAGGACATCGAGGCGATTCCGCTCATATCGGGATTGACAGCTTGGCTGTACGACCCGGACGCGGTAAAGGACCCGAAGAAACTGGCTACCCTCCTTCGAAACCTCTCGGCGTCGGTCGAAGAGTACCCGGCGCTCGCCGCGCTGTTCGAGGCTCTGCCTGCGAAGGGGGGATCGAGCCCGCTCGCCGAGTTCGTCTCCCACCTTGAGACGGTGGCGGATTTGGTTGAGGAGGGTCCGGAGGAGCTCCCCGCCGACAACACGGCTGGGACGGTTCCGAGCGCTCAATCGACCGTCGAGGAGCTTTCGTCCGCTATCGACGAGCTGAAGCGGGCGATAGACGGAGTTGTGGCCGAGGAGCCCGTGGACGAAGCGTTCCGGGAGGGCATCCTCGAGAGCCTCCGCGGGCCGATGGCAGCGGTCGCCCGATACGGCGTCCTGGGGGCGACGCCGCGCACTCCCGTTGGCGGTACGCCCGATGCCGAACGTCAGCTCTGCGTGCAGGCCCGTGCGGTGCTGCGGCGTGTTCGTGGGCGTCTGGTCGAGATGGAGCCACCGGACGAGGAGGACGCCCTCGAGGCCCGCGTGGGAGCGGAGGTCAACCGGCTGGAAACCCTCTTCGGCGACGGCTTCGTCGTCTTGCCCCCCTTCACGCCTACGAACCCGGGGGAGCTCCGGACCACGTTCACGAGCGAGGACCTCGTTCCGGACGATCGGGAGCTCGCAGCGGAGACATGGCTGCAACGAGCAGCGACGGTCCGCGATCGGATCGACCATTTCCGCGAGGCCAGGACCTACGGCGAGGTGCTCACCGGCACCCACGCCCAGCCACTGACGATCGGTCAGGTCCCCTACGAGCCGGGAGACACCTGGGTCGGCGTTGACGGGGTCGATCCGCTGCCGGGCCGGCTGTCGGTGGTTGCGGCGTTCGGACCGGTCCTCGACCCGGCGGATGTCGACGGGCGGATGGTCGGCCTGTTCGTCGACGAGTGGCACGAGAGTGTCCCCCACGAGACCGAGACGACAGGGGTCGCGTTACACTACAACGACCCCGGTAACCGCGCGCCCAACGCCGTCCTCCTCGTCCCGCCGCCGCCCGACCGGTCGCTCACGCTCTCCGACATCGCGGCGGCAATCGCGGAGATTAGCGAGTGGGCCCGCCGGCGAGCGGTCGACTACGGCGACATGAACGGGATCGATCACCTCCTGCCGGGGCTCTACCTTCCGGTCGCGGGCGCCAGGCGACGACAGCCGCTCGTCGACCTCCGGATGCTTGACTGGTACGACTGGACGGCTGTCGACGCTCTCCTTGAGCCGGCCTTCTTCCGCGACCAGGTCGTCCGCTCCGGCGGGACGGAGACAGTGCTTGGGGGTGGGGGTGGATGATGCAACAGCGGACGACGTGGACTCGCCTGGAGCCACGTCCGCGGAGCGACGACATGGACGACGGGCTGCAAGCGGCGGTCAGGGATCCGCTGTGGCTTCTCAGCCGCCAGTGGCAGGTGAACGAGTTCCGGGGCACTGACGGTGGTTCGGCCGTACGAGCCGATCTCGAGATCGAGGAGGACCGTCTCACCATGATCGATCACCGTGCCGGCGGCCGCGGGGACGTCGATCCGTTCGCATACCCTGGGGATCCGCTCGAAGCGACTATCGAGCGAGAGCACGTGACTGACGATCCCCCGCTACGGCTGCGGGCCGAGGCCGGCCAGCAGTTCCTACGGCTGCTGGAGCGACGGGGCGTCGGCGAGTTTACCCCGGATGAGTTTGACGAGCGACTCCGTCTCTCCGCACCGGAGGGAGGACTCGAGGCGCCCGACCGACGGTATGTCGACGTGATGGCCGGCCGGACGCTCGACGGGACGGCCGTCGCGCGGTCGATCCGAAGAGCGGTCGGGAACATCGAGGAGGTCGTCGAGGGCGGGAGCGACTGGGAGGACGTGAAGGAGTCCGAACTGCCGCTGCCGAACGAAGCGGATCGGTCCGCAAAGTTTGAGGGGTGTGTCGAGTCGTACTACGGGTGGTACGTCGGGCTCTACGACGAGCCGACCGAGGAGTCGGGCGGCGCGTGGAACCCCGAACGACTCGAGTACTCCTTTGCGGTCTCAACGGGCGACCAAGAGACAGAGACCGTCTTCGAGGCTTCGGAGTACCGCGGCGACCGACTCGACTGGTACTCGGTCTCTCCCACAGACGGTGAGTCGCTCGATCCACCTTCGGACGGCGCGACCGAGGGGCGGTCGGAGGCCATCGTTCCGACCAGAATCTCGGTCCCTGGGATGCCTGCCCCACAATGGTGGGAGTTCGAGCAGGCCGACGTCGACCTCACGGACGTCACCGAGGACGGCGCGGCGCTCAGTCGGCTGCTACTGGTCGAGTTCGCGTTACAGTTCGGCAACGATTGGTTCCGGATCCCCCTGCAGACTGGGGTTGGGACGCTTTCTCGGATCCCAGAACTCACCATCACCGACTCGTTCGGCATCATTGAAACGGCGACTCCGGTGCTTGAGGATGAATGGCACCTGTTTATGCACGAGCTTCCCGGACACGAGGAGCCAGGATTACTTATGTTACCGACCGCGGGGGAGCGTCGGCAGAGCGACCCCGTCGAACAAGTGGTATTCTCGCGCGACAACACGGCGAACCTGGTGTTCGCGCTCGAACGGCGGGTGGAAGGGCCGACCGGACGGTCGATCGATCGGACGGAGTTTCGCGAGCCACGACTCGTCGTCGACGCTGCCACGGCCAATACAGACCCGGACGCTGAGTACCTTCGGCTCGCTAATCCAGGTGAGGACCGCTACGTTCTTGATGGATATCGGATCGATGCGGGGCGTTCCGATGGTTCCTCGGAGACGGTCTGCTCGATCGACGAGCAAACCCTCGCGGTTGGCGGGACACTCGAGGTGTACACTGGTGAGGCGCCGGAAAACGATGCGATCGGCTGTAATCGATTGGAATCAGTATGGACGGATGCAGACTCCGTGGAGATCCGAAACGATGAGGGCAGACTCATTCTCCGGAAGTCACTGAGCGGACCAGCGCCTGCGCGTGCAGACTACCGACTCTCGACGAGTGTGCCCCCGTACTGGTTCCCATTCGTCCCGGTTCGATCGACCGACGGGGACGATGCTGCGTCCCTGGGGGATCCGTTCACCGCCGAAAGCGACGAATTCAGGCTCGAACGTGCTCTGTTGCTCGACGCTGACTCGCTGGGTTTACCACTGGAGGAGATTCCCCGTCCAAATGGGGAGATCCTTAGGCCTGATCCTGACCTCCTCCCGGATGAAGCTGAGACCTACCGGATCATCGATGAGGAGGTTCCGCTCGGTGGGCGAGAGGTGATTCGTCAGTACCGGTTCGCCAGGGGAATCGACGGAAGGGGCTATCTCTGGAGTGGTCGACATAGCCGCATCGGCGATACTCAGCTCGAGTCAGGGCTGCGGTTTGATATCCTTGAGGACCGGTCCGACGTCGGCCTCCATAACAACGAGAGGAAATCCTCGCAATCAGGATCTGCCGATGAGGTCAGAGAATTTAAACAGGCCATCGAGGCCGAAGAGGTCAACGGAGTCGATAAGGTCGACGAAGTCCACGATGTTGATGAAATTAACGAGGTGGACCTTGCCATTGATTTGAATGTCGCCGGTGTTCCACTGGAGGATGAACACGTCGTGCTTCGAAACACCGGCGATGAGCCCATCGACTTTACAGGCTGGCAACTGATGGACCGGCTTGATGAGGGGGTTGTTGACACACCAATCGACGACGCATACGTGTTCCCCAATGGATTCGTACTGGGCCCGGACGAGGAAGTAACGGTCTGGACAGCCGACGGAAAGGACACGATGACTGATCTGTACTGGAGTCTCGGGACACATCTCTGGCGGGCCGAGGGGGACGTCGTGCGGATCTTCGATGACCAAGATGACCTCGTCTTCGAATACGGGTATGGGGATTGGTCCTGAACACGTTCTTCCCACTCATATGGTCGGATTTCAGTGTCGTGACATCTGGCTGGCGCTATAGCACGTCTCTCAATCCCTCATAGACACTTGCATCAATTTCACCAGGAAGGGCCATCAGATCGTCCTCACACTGAGAGAGCGTCTCGTTCGCTCGCCCAGTCGTACTCGTTGAGTGCTGCTCGGACGACAGGGAGTCGTCCCTCTATATGATACTGGCTTCTGAGATCCATTTCGATCGACGGTAAGTCGAGGGAGAAATGATGAACCTCAGTACCTCACAAAGCGTCACCAGCTAACTCAATCTGAGTCTCCGATTCTGTCTTAACGAGTCGTCAGCAGCGGTTGAGCTACGCTAAGCGAAGACGGAGCTGTCGGCGGCTGACCGCCGCCGACGCGACAGCGTTGCCACTCACGAGAAGGCGTACTCGACCGGTGATTGTCGGTAGAACCGGTCGTCAGGTGGCCGATTGGCGGGGACGGCTCGGCGCACCACAAGGGCCGTACACGCTGTCCGACACAGCATCTTGATGAACTCTTTGAACGATCACAACCAGAGGCGACGCCCGCGAAACCGCGATGGTTGTTGCAACGGAGAACCCCGAGCTGGTCGCTGAGAAACTTCGAGAGTGGGGTATCGAGTGACTCTATAAGTAGTCAGTGAGTCCACAATTGTGGGTTTGACAGCGTGATGAGGGTGTCATAGAAGAGTTCTCATACCGTGATCACGGTAGTTCCCGGATTGTCTCCGCGTTCGTAGTTGGTGATTGCAACGACAATGCGAAGGCACAGTGCAAGGAACACCTGTGCTCGTGCGTGAACGCGGCCTCGGGCGCGGACGTGCCCGAGGCCGCAGTCCTTGACCGCGTCGTTGGTACGTTCAACTCCACTCCGACGGGTGTACGTCTCGTCTAGCGTCGATTGCTTTAACTGAACGTCCTCGCTGTGTTCGGTGATGCGGTCTTCGACCCTGTACTCACTGTCGTTCGGCTCGTCAGTGTTTCGTGGGTTGTACGGGGCAACTGGCACGACCCCTACGGCCAGCAGGTGGTCGTGCCAGTCGAGCGTATCGTAGGCGCTGTCACCGACCATCCAGATCGGCTGTTTGACAGCGAGCGCGTCACGTGTGACGCGCATCGCCATCTCTTCTGGTGCTTGTTGCTCTCGGTGAACTCCGCTGCAATCGGGATCTTTTGTCCGGTCGAGACGATTGTACAACCGTAGCCGTAATAGTACTCTTCAGCGGGTGGATCGTAGCATTTCGATGCATCTTGGTCGGCAGGCATCGTTCTCACATCGGTGTATCGACGGAGTAGGTCAACTCGAGCAGGCCGCTCTCCGCGGCCTGCTCGACGAGCTGAGCAAAGAGTTCGTCAACGACGTGTTCGAGGTCAGTGAGAAACCGATCGACCGCGTCTCTTGACGGCGGTCGATCGAACCCACAGCCGAGCCAGACGAACGTGTTCTGAAGCTCCCGTTCACCAGGACGAACCCCGTAGATGTCTTTGTAGTAGCAATGGAGAAAGCCACGCATCATCTCTGGTGGCTCAAGGTCTCGTGTTCGCCCCGGCGGAGACGGGGCGAACACGTCGAACTCTTCGAGGAACTCGAAGGAGAGATGCTCGAACAGCGCTAGCGTCTCTGTCTCCACGGCATTGAAGAACGACTCTACCGAAGGATCATCTCGCAGGGTCGCTGAGCACATGCCACCTCAGCATTCACCCTGCTCTTTGGTGTGCTAATCGTTCTATGACACCCTCACATTGCATTGAAATTACCCAGTAAGCGAAACCAACTGCAGTTGATAAGAGCCCGGTAAGATGGTGTCTAACAACTGCCAATAAGCAAGCTTCTCACACTAAGATTATCACCGTAGTTGGTGCCGACTCGCCTCGATGCTACTCAAACTATCGAAAATTGGGCCAACGAGATACCTACGCCGTTGACGGTCGTTTCATCTGTTCTATTTCTTGGATTTCTGGCGGTTTCTCTACGCGTTCGTTTACGGCCTTCCAGACGGGCTGCTCGTCCGTGAGACCGTGTTTTTCAAGAATAGACCACCCCTCGTCGGTGAGTCCATAGAATGTCGAGGGGAGGTCACGCTTCCGTTCGCCTGGAGGGAGCGATTGCTTCTCGACGATATTCGCCTCGACGAGTTTGTTGAGATGGTACTCGATGTTGCTCCGTTTGACGTCCGGATTGAAATAGTCGAACTCACGAACGCTGGGTAGCTCTTGTGGATGTCCCAAAATGTCGCTAAGGAGTGCTGCTCGCGTCGGCTGTGATATCAACCGAAGAACCTCCCACTCCGATTGATGATCTGTAGCCGCTTCCGTATCGGAGTGTCGAGTGTCCTGTGACATTCTGTGTACTGATGCGTAGGTTCGGCTACCTCATAACCGTTCGGGTGACGACTGGCACAATAAGGATCACCATAGTCTCCATTCCAGTAGCAATATATAAATAACACGAATGAGAGTCCCTGAATGATGGACGAGGACGTCGTAACTCTCATTCTCAATGATTTGAAAGAGGTGGCCGATCGACCGCTCACACCGACGGATATACAAGATCTCAAAGATGCACTGTTCGAATCCGATGCTGTATTTTCAAGAGTCCTCGAGAGTGATCGTTCGTACTTCGTGACCGGGAGTTACAACCCACGAGAAGAACAGCGACTTCTCGCGGTGAAACAAGCACTTGCAGGACGTCGCGTCGGCGATCATGCCTTTCTTATGAAAGACGTTCCAGCGTTCACAAGCAATTTTGTCCTCAAGTTCCACGTGCTGATTCGCCGAACTGACGTCGTCGTCGGCGTGTTTGAGCATAACCGAGGGGGCCACGAATGGGAAGCTGGTGCACTCTCGGAACCGTCTCTCCGAAGGAAAACGTGGATTCTCAAACGGAAGTACGCAACCGAAAAAGAAGAGCGCGAAGCATTTGATGCGATGCTTGCACATTTCTTCGAACTGATCGATGAACATGGTCACCTCCTCCATTGGCGAACCGATACGGAACTCATCGAGCATACGGAGTCCGAGATCCCCTAATAGAAAGGGGGCTGAAGACGATACCGTAATTTTTCGAATGGTTGTGTACTTACGCAACGTAGGCTCTGTTGAAATCCTATTCTTCAGACACAATATAGGATGAAACAGTCGGTCGGTGGAGTCTATTCATCGCGGATAATAACATCCGCTTAGCACCGGTGATCCCAGTCTCACTATTCAGAAAGAAGTCTGAAATCGGCCTCCAACATGGAGCTTCCCGGCAAATCTATTTGCTCAGGAGTTATACTCGGCATTATGTCCCACGATTTCCCTCTTCCGGACGACCTGCCAGAACCTGAAGATGATGGTGAGGCTGACCATCTCAAGGGAATGGAGATTCCCAACCTGTCACTCCCAGCAACTGACGATACGACGGTCAACCTCCAAGACCTCCCATCACGAACCGTCATCTACGTCTATCCAATGACGGGGCGTCCTGACGAGGACGTGATCCCAGAAGGGTGGGAAGACATACCGGGTGCCCGTGGCTGTACTCCTGAGTCGTGCGGGTTTCGAAACCACTACGACGAACTTCGGGACAATGGTGTCGGGGAGGTGTTCGGACTGTCTACGCAATCAAATGAGTACCAACGTGAAGCCCGTGACCGCTTACACCTCCCCTTCGAAATGCTCAGCGATGCCGAGTGGGAATTGGCGAATGAACTTAACTTGCCAAGGTTCAGCATTGGGGGAGACGATTATCTGAAGCGGTTAACGTTGATTGTCTCTGATGGACGTATCGAATACGTCTTCTATCCAATCTTCCCACCGGACGAACATGCGAGTGAAGTTTTAGAGTGGTTGACGGACAATCCTCGCTGAATAGACAGTCTGTACTGATCGTTAAAGGGTTAGGTCGAGATTGTGGACGAGGCATGCAAGGGCGAGTTCACGAAACTGTCTCCACCAGCGTCGTGAGCGGACGAACGCACCGTATTTACGCTTGAGTCGAGAGTTCACCGTTTCGCTCTGGTTCCGTTGAGCGTAGAGGTCGGCATCCAATCGAGCGTTCCATGCTTTCTGAAGTGAGGAAAACTCACGGTGTTTGATGAGTGGACGAATATTGTTCTTGCGGGCCTTTGCTCGAATCTGCTGATCGTCGTATCCCTTGTCACCGAGCAGGACTTCGACTTCAGCTGTGTTGCGGTTGATGAGTGACGGTGCGATCTGTGTATCGTGCTTGCGGGTCGTTGTAACGTGGAGATCGAGGATTGCGTTTACTCTCGAATCGACTAAGAGTGTGACTTTCAACTGCTGAATCGTTATCTTTGTCCGTTTTGTGTAGTGCTTTGAGGCGTGATTCCGGTCGAAGCCCGAAGCGTCGATCCCCGCAACACCGTTGGTCGGGAGCAGTGAAACCGAGAGATTGAGAAGCACCCGCCAGACCGCCATATCGAGTCTATCGAACGCTTTGCACAGCGTTGACGGGGAGGGAAGTTCGGTGAGGTTGATCGCACTCCGAATACGGGGCATCTCGATGAGTTCGTCGAGAAGTGTTCGATACGTTGTGTCCTTCCGAACTTTGAGACACAGGAGAACGATGTGCTGATGGAGCGTGTAGCGTTGTTTCGAGAACTTCGAGGAGTATCGAGCCACAGCACGTTGCGCTAACTGAAATGCTTCCTCGGCAAATCGGAGCAATCGAGATTTTGGGAGTGCCTGCATCTACTCAAACTACCGACTGAATCTGTAATTCACTAAGGATTGCAACAGAGCCGCAACGTAGCGTAGTAAACAGCCGCCAGTGGAAGTAGGCATCTCGCCGGGTGCAGTCGATTATGCTCAACCAGTTGGCGTTCGAGGGGATGCTTCAGCAACTCGTCTCGACTTAGTGCTCGGCATTCATCGGCGGACCAACGATCTCGAAGCCGTATTGTTCGGCGATATCACTGACCTTCGCTACTTCCTCCTCGGTCGGTTCCTCGGTCGGGATTGTCCAGGATTCGGCGGGACGGCCAACCTCGGCGAAGAACTGCTCAAACCCGGGTTTGAACACCATGATGAGAACGCGGGTCTCTTCCTCAATCAGGTAACTGTGCGGGATACCGTGCGGAGCGTATACTGTTGATCCGGGCGTCGCAGTGATGCGCTCGTCGTCGATCTCGAATGTAACCCGCCCACTGAGGACGTAGAACAGTTCGTCATCCTCGGGGTGGACGTGCTTAGGAGGTGAGAATCCTGGCGGGGCGAGCTGTTCGGACATCGAGAACGAGCCGTCGGTCTCCTCGCCACTCGCCTTGATGATCGTGAGGGTGCCAAGCATCCAGTAGGCTTCGCCCTCCTCAGGGCCGATGACGAACGGTTGCGGAGTCGAATGTGCCGATTCTTGTATCAAATTTTCTTTGCTCACTATCATCACTATTGATTATGATAGATAATCATAGTATAGATGGCTCTCTGAGATAAAAACGGTTGTGGAACACGAGCTATCACGTTGAGCTACTCCAGCAGCTCCTAAAGTCCGAACTCCGGCGGGTGAACGGATATTAATAAATTGGCATGACAACGGAACCAGGGCGAAATCGCGAGAGAGTCATTCCACTTGTGATAGGATTCCACAGATGAGTTCACGTTTGCGATGTACCGTTGTACACCGTCCATGACTTGTGATACGATTGGTTGGAAAAATCAAGCGGACCGGCGACATCCACCCATCCCTCTTTGAGTGTCGTTTCGATCGTCGGTGTCCGCATATCAGAACCGCCGACGGCCAGTTCATCGTAGACTCGCTCTGGGAGAACGAATGTGATGTCATTTCGATGTGCGAATCGTCGGATCGCCTAATACCGATCATTCGTTGGTTGGCCCATCACGACGAACAAGCCTGTATTGGCGATATGAACCGGATTCACGCGTCGTCAGCCGAGTCTCGTCTACCAAGATCAATCTCTGCAACCGAAGCGCCAGCTATCTCAATATCAGCATGTTCGTGAACGACAGGACGAAGCGTCTGAAGGATGATCTCTGCGGCGATTGGAGGAATATCCAGATCCTTCGCCATGAGTCGATGGGTCACCTCCCCTTGTTCTCGGGCGACGGCGTAGGTTAGTGCGGTAGCAAGACCATCAACCCCGTGTCGATCAATGTAGTGGTCGATGTTCTCATCTGTTTCGCGCCGTCCGACCGCGTCGATGAGTGCTGGTGTTATCGTGTACGTCCCTTCACTATCGGCCCCAGTGACGGTCAGTTCGATATCACGAGCTCTATATCTGCGTGGTTGCTCGTTGTTCGTCGTCTCAACGATACCTCCCTCGACGAGCCGATTTACATAGGCGTACGCGGTTCCTTGAGGGAGTCCAAGCGCCTCGATTAGTTCCTGAACAGTCGAATTACCGTGACGAGCGAGATAAGCGTACAGTTGAGCCAGCTTTGGCTCTTCTAATAGATCCGCGATCGAAAGGAAGTCGCGGACGATCTCGCCGTTGGTTCGGTTCGAAGTACGGGACATCGGCGTATAGATTACAATTTACAGCGAACTCATAAAGATCCTTCGGCAGACCTACCGATAGCGATTTGATGCCACTTCCGCACCGACACCGAGGGATCTGTGAATCGGACCGAGGAAACGAGAAAACCATGCCATGATTCAATGGAATAGCAAACGGCTCAGACTCTCCCACAGACACCTGGAGTCAGCCGTAATCCCTCCAATATGGGTCGTTGGGGAACCTACAGTGACTCAGTGTCCTCGGTAATCGCGGTGGTCGCGAACCCTCGGACCCTGATCGGGTTCATCTGGGCCGTCTGCGTCCTCACGGGATCTTTCTCGGTGATCGCGAACGATCGGATCTCGATCGCTTTCCTCCCGAGTTCCGGTGTTCTTCCGGTGATCGCGAACTATTGGGTCTTGATCCCCAACTCCACTGCCTGATTCTTCCCGGTGATCGCGAACAATAGGACGCCTCCGATGGTCACGAACAGTGGGTTGAGTTCTATGATCACGAACTATTGGCCCGCTATCTCTCCTGTCACGGTCGCCTGTCTCCGCTCTATGATCACGAACTGTCGAGCGAGATCGGTCAATCACAGGAGGACGTCTCGGCATCGAGTAGATCCGGGCCAGCAGGTCGTACAGGTCCGGGTCGTTCTCTCTCAACCAATCGGGCGTGTACATGGAAACGGAATCAGGATTGTTTCCGTCCCACGGTTTCTCGAACATCGCCGCGGTTCCCTCAGCGAAGTACTCCTCAAAGTCCTTGTTGTCGCCCAGAATCTCGACACCGGGCAAGAACTCCCCTCCCTCCTCGACGCGTGCCTCGAAGAGTTCTTTGAGCTTCCGGAGTTCAGCCTCCGAAACGGCGTGTAGCTGGAACTGGCCTCCTGACCGTGGCGATCCAAGGACGGTATGGCCCATCTCGTGAGCAAGAATGTACCCTAGAGGGTATCGACGACCGGGTAGATCGAGCATCTCGACCTCTGCGCATGCCATCACGATACGTCCCTCCTCTTTAAGGACGCCTCCCGCGCCAGCTGCGTCTGCCCAGTCGCTCCCACCTTTGGTGTCGCCCGCGAGGTTCTTGTATGGGGGAAGATCGGTGATCGATGCGTCGACGGGGATGAGATGGAGTTTAATGACTTTGTTGTGAAGACGCCGCCGATGCGATTCCGAGAGGCTCCCGATGATCTCTCGTGACCCTTCAGCGGCCTTCTCGGCTGCATCATTGGAATTGTCGTCGAACGCGTCAGAATGGGGATTGGGGTTGCGAACCCACTCGTCTCCCATCTGCGTGTATCTGACGATATTTCCGGCGACGACCGTTCCGCTGGCAAGTGTTTTTTCCTTGAGACTGGGGATACGACCAACTAGTCCTCGGGGGATCGCCTCCAATGTGTACGTGCGTGTCCGAGCAGGGTTAACACTCACATCGCCGGCTGGTTCCAGCTGGTCGAAGCGATGTCGCTCCTGACCGACCTGATAATCCACCCCGGGATCAAGGTCATCGTAGAGATTCGGTTCCGAATCGATCCGATACTTCACGTTGCTACAGTTCTGTCCCCGAGGTTCGTTGATTGCCCATGAAATCGTGGCGCTCCTACCGAAGGTCGTCTCTCCCACCGTGAACCGTCTGAGCTCAAGTCCATCGAGACATCTTCGTGTATTGGTTATATTTCTGAACATAACTATACATCTTTCTGTATGGGGATAACATTTGTTACCGAATACCACACGTATTGTATTTGGGATCGTCTTCCGACGCCATAGATAAGACATACGTCATCGACAGAAGTCCCAAGACGGCAGCTGCAGCATCACCTGTTTCAGCAAACACCGTGACCAATACTACGAACACGATAACCGCAGTGAACGCTTTCGCTGTCGACTGAGCGGGTCTCTTGGGTAGGTTGGTCGATCGGTCATCGGGTGGTCTCCGTGGTCTCGGTTCGCTTGCGTGAGCTGCTCTCTCCAAGCCGGTCGACGAACGCCTCGAACTCGGCCCGATCGATCATGAGTCGCTTCGTGTTTCGGTGCGTCTCACAGCTGATGAGATCCTCACCGAGCTCGCTCACTAGCTCCATCACTCGACGAACGGTCTCGTTGTGATGGGACTCGTCGTTCACTCGGAGGATCGTCTTCACTGCGCCAGAATCGAGGACGAACTTCGTCGGGGTTCGCTCACAGGTCTCGAAAAAGGTCGTCCAGATGAGCGCTGCTCGTCGCTTGTTCGCCGTGAGAAGCGAGGGATCGACTTCGTAATCCCTGGCGGTCTCCTGGATCGGAAGCAGCTGGTCGATCGGCAGCGCGTTCGAACCCCCGTCCAGCCTAAGGTCATCGAGTACCTCGGAGAGCGCTTCGATCTCAGAACGACGTCGGGTGAGCATCAACCCGATCGGATGCCCCGCAATCCAAATTTGATCAAGTCGTGCGTCTTCGGGTGAATCGGCTCCACGAAGCTCGAGGACGTCTGGTATGCTCGTCGCGTTCGAACCGGTGGCGTCGGTCGCTGGATTCGAATCGGGGGAGGTGTTCGCTTCAAGCGCCCGAGCAAGGGCTCGATGCTCGGCTTTCAGTGCCGTATTCTCAGCTTCGAGTGCCTCGATCCGGTCAGTGAGGGCTTCGAGTTGCTCGTCGATGGTCTCGACCGAACGAGGCAATTCGGGACGGCTCATCGGTGCGTCTCCTTGGTCGTCTCGGAGGGACGATCCTGGCTGGCACCTGTGTCCTGCTCCTCGGAATTCGTACAGTCCTCACTCTCGTCTCTAACACCGAGCTGGCTCGAGCCCGAACACTCGCGAACGTGCATCGGTCAGTGGGTGATGACGACCGCTTTGTTGCGGTGTGGACAAGGACGAGTACTGTAGCCTCCATTTTGGGTGCTCTCACAGCGTCGGCAGACACGAAATGCACTCGGTTTCGCTTTGTCGAGTGAGACCGAGGCGTACTCGCCGTCGAGTCCACAGAGCGTTGTGCCCGTGCCTTCGTCGAGGTAGTAAACCCGAATATAGTAGAACGCACCCGCGATCAGCATTCCGGGGTGGTCGTCTTCGTCATCGTCGGTGTTTGAATCGGAATCGACGGATTGGCCCCCGTCCGTTCGGAGCTCTCTGCGATCGGAGATTTTGGTGAGCACCGAGACTGTGAGCGCGATTTCCTACGAAGTGGAATCGGAGGTCGTCGTGTGCCGACCGGTCACCGCGATCCCCGTGTCTCGATCTCACATCCGGTGCAAAAGGGTCACCTGATACGCAATGGTTCGTCCTCGATCCACTTTTGGGCACAGACGACGATGAGATCACAGTGCATTGTAATCTTCGTGACAAATACGTAATTATATATCTGCCTGTAACAGACGTCTGTTACAGATACCATTGTCCTAAAATATGGGAATCACGTTAGCCGTTGTTATTCGTTACATCCTTGAGGGGCTCTACTTCTCCTCACATTAATCAGGTACGCCAGGTGAAAAATAGATTGTGACTTTCTACCTTGTTCAACATTCAGTACCCAGTTGCAGAAGAGTTGCACAAGGTGGATAATCAGTATTCCTCCACGTCATTGATCTCCTTCGTTTCCGGGTGTGTCAGGTCCCCATTGGCGGAGACGACCTTGGCATCCTGCTCCTGCCGACTGCCGCAATCGGCGTGCCCATTACAACACGGTACGGGCCCGTGGGACCGATCTCTGCTGCGTACTGCCAATTCTTTATTCCGGTGTAAATCTCATCTCACGCCATTTTTCAGCAGCATCACCAACGTCAGCTTCTAGATCATTTCTGACACCGATGAGAGTCTCAGCATACGCTGGATCGGGCATAATCCACCGTTCGTCTCGATAGTCCTTGGACACCTCTATCGTTCTAATTTGTCGAAACTAATCGATAGGTATTGCAATTCCACTATAGCTCTGTATAACCCTGTTAGGAAAATAGCATTGGAGATGTTCGGTTTAACCACATTTGACAATTCTTCGTATGAATACCGTTTATTTCTCGATGGTATACGTATTTCACTTCGGATACTGTCGTTGATTATGTCTCCATGAGCTATCCCATTTCTAAGACCAGTGTCAAACCTATTTACTATTTGATCGAAATACGCGTGTGTGTCATTAGGTGAGGGTCCAGTCAACTCCTCACGAACTGATCGGGCGCTTTTTCTTTGTAATTGATCGCTTACTGGCTCCTCACCATCTAAAATTCGCTTTAGTGCGAGGAGATTCGGGAATCCTCGCTCAAATATTGGAAGAGTTGCTCGATAACACTCTATGAGATTGTATGCAGAACTAGCATCTATATGTTCAAATTCACTCTTTCGAAGATGCATAGATAATTCCTTCCTGTTTTGTTCAAGGGCTATACAATAATCACTGTTCTCAAACTCTGCCAAGTAGTTCGCTAATTTTTCGAGATCTTCGTGATCTAATCTCGTAATTAGATTGATACAAGGATCAAAACGATGCCGATCCCCATGCATCTCGAGAATATCTACCCCGCGACTAATAGTGTTCTCGAGAAATAGAGGGAGTTGGTTTATTACACCGATCTCCTCCGTGCCTCCCAGCTTTCTCAGCTTTAATACTTGTATGCTGACGCGCTCTTCTGTAGTTAGATTACTATACGTATTTTCATCCAATTGATACTATCTGTGGATTTCCAATCTTGTACTATGTTATCGACATTTCGGATATCGATCCCGGTAGGGTGCTCGACCGAGTATAACCGTAACATCTCTACTTCATGGTCTGTCAATACACTGAATACCATATTCAATCAATATGCCAGTAATGAAAATCTGTTTCGGCTATTATTTATTATTCGATCTTTGTGTGAGGTACTCCGATTACACATACAATGGTTGCAAGTAGTGAATCGGCGCCGTCTAAATTACCTCCTTGACAGATGATCAATTGTTACGCGTCTGATTCGGTCGATGATCATTACAGTTATGGGCGAAGCGACGAAGCCAGCGTATTGTGCTTTTCCGATTGACACGCCACTACGCAGGGAAGTCAGCATCCAATTACCGCTTCTAGATCGCGCCCGGGTCGAACCAGATTAAACGTACCTCGGCATGTCGCTCCGAAATATCTTTGAGAATCCGATAGCGAGCTGGATCTCTTCGCAAAAAATATTCCTGTGCATCTTAACACTTCTTGCCGCATCAATTAAAAATAGTAACAAAATTTGCCAATAAGTGGCCAATACCAACTAATTCACTCCGAATTGGACAAATAGAAATTACTACTCAACGAACCCGTAGCCAGGAGATATACAACCCAAGATAGGTTCTATCACCGCAATGACCTCACCTACTACAACAGCACGGCTTCGAGAAATGTCGATCAGCGATCCGGATAGCGTTGACCTCGAGGCGTTGTATTCTGTCTTTCAAAAGCCTCCAGTTCACGTCGAAGAGCACGCTGATGCCATTGTAGCACTGATGAACGTGACGAGGGCTGGTGAGCCTGGAGAGCGATTTGTCGATGAGGCGATTAAGGCTCTCGAGCGACCAGCGCTCAACGACGCTCTCTCGCTTCGATGTCTACGTCAGTTAGCTACCGTTCATCCCGACGAAGTTGCACAGCATTGGGATTTGATCTCGGATCGTATTTCGACCGAGTCTGGGCCAGTTACCCAAGCAGCAAGCGGGTGTTGTGTAGAACTCGTTGACGTCATACCTGCCCAAATACTCGAGAGCATTCCGACATTGAGCGTTCTCGTAGAGGAGGGATCGGACACGACGCGAATCAATACGATGTATGTCCTCTCACAGATCGCTCATACGTATCCCCATGAAATCAAACCGATCGTCCCACAGCTATTCAACAAAATTGGGGACCGAACGGCTCCAGAACAGGTGAATGCACTCTCTGCACTCGGAGCGGTCACGTCCGAATTCCCCTCCGCTGCTGTCTCTGTCGTCGATGAGGTGGCCCTGGTTAGTGTTCAGGGAGGACCGAAGGCCCGGGGCAATGGGCTTGCCCTTCTTGCGGACATAGCGAAAGAACACCCTGATACCGTCCTCGAGCATTCCTCGGTCGCGATATCGGGGCTTGAGGAGGACGATGAATTCATTCACTCGAATGCCGCAGCCGTGATTATTGAGTTAGCCCAGTGTGATAGCGAAGCTGTTGAACAAGCAGAACAACCCCTCTGTGAGCTTCTTAGTGTCTCGTCACCTGAAGCCCGAAGAAACGCCTGTCGAGCGTTGGGACATCTCGAATCGACCGCTGCTTTGGAATCACTCAAAACCATTGTGGATACTGATCCCGACCCGGAAGTTCGCCAGTGCGCTGCCTGGGCGATCGAGCGGTGTTCGCCATAGAACCTTAGAGACTCGTCATTGCGGTAGTGAGGACACGGAAGGATTTAACCAACCCCTGGCCACATTTATATGTTTGAATAAATATAAGAAACGTATGCCATTCGTCGCGGAGACATCTGAGGGACAAATGATCACTCCAGCGATGGCAACTCAAGAGATGGATCTTCGATGTCCAGGCTGTGGTCGGTCTTTTAGTCTTGTCAAACCATATCCCAAGAATGGGAAACTCGTAGCGTCTCACTTCAGACACGGGAACGGTAATTGTGGAGTAGAATCGGACGTTCACATGAAAATGAAGAGTATCGTAGCTGATTTTCTCAAGCTGGAATTCCCCGTCCCGATCGCCAATGACGGGCTCTATATCGATACAAAACGGGTCGGTGATCGACGCCCCGACGTTTTGGTGATCTTTGAAGAACCGATGTTTCCCTACGGTCGAGGGATAGCTGTTGAGTGTCAGTATCGTAACGAGGCCAAGGATCGCCAAGCGGTCGAACAGGAGTATCTCGATCACGAAATTTCAACGCTTTGGCTCGAAGAAGCGGCATTCGATTTAGAAGAGTATTCCGTTGATCTCCAAGAAGCTGACTTTATTAACGTTTGGCCAAAGGCCGTCGAACACTCGGAGCAAATCGACGTTCTCGCAGAGTTGAGAGAATCGGTCAAGCAGTCTGATGGCGTGATCCGGGGGGTCCCTGCAACGGTGCACCTCGAGTGGGGCGACGGCTCCTTACTCCGGGCGGCGTGGGAACGAGGTCGACGCTTGTGGAAGCGGCAGAAGAAGCGAGAGGAGCGGCGGGAACGGAAACGAAATGAGCGTGAGCGGAAACGGCACGAAGACACCGAGAGAGCTGAAAAGGAGCGTGAGCGAGAGCAAGAGCGACGGCGTTTGAAACGTCGTATAGTGACCGAAGTCCGGACGCCAAATCCACCGGTGCAAATAATCTTCCAGCGGATGGTGGATGGCGAGGTATGCGATGAAGACGCTCACAAGTTCGTCGATCTCCGTGAACCCGCATTCTGGAGGGAGTGTAATCGATGTGGACTCGCCGATGTGACACTTAGCGATCTGGGTCAGAACGTCGAGACGCCGGCTGAACGCCAACAGAAAACCGACAACACCGCACGAGACACACCGGATCGCTCCGAGTTGAGCTCCGAATGAGACTGAGTTGATCGTTGCTCTGTAATCGAAGCTGTTATTCAGACATGTTTCGCTTTCTCACCGAGGTACTCACGGCCCCACTCATTCCAGAAATCTAATCCTGGGTAGATCGATTGCTTGCCGCAGATCCATATCGGCTTATCGATGTACACGGGTACGAGATCAGTTCCATCGCAGACCGTCTCCCAGAGCTCTCGGGTGGCTTTGAGATTCGTCTCTGTGCGTTCTTCGAGATCTTCTGTGCAGAGATAGTCTGTTACCCGTAAGATGTTGCGATCGGCCGGAATAGATATTTTCTCGATCGATTCGAGTGACCTGATTTCTTCATCGATTAGGCGTAACCAGAGTGCACTAACCTTCTTACCCTTGAGGGACGGAAACCAGGTTGGGTTCTCCGTCTGAGTAACCGTTTGAATAGCGACAGCGTCGTCTGAGCAGTGTTCGAATAGATTGCGGATATCTCCATCATAGTGCTCTGCTATCGTCGTCGCGTTCTTCGCCCAAAACACGTAGGCGTTGTTGCTTTTCCACCCGAGAGGCTTGAACGCCTCCGTGTACAGATCGAGCTGGGGGCGCTCTGCGACTGCATCGACGTCGAAGATCCAACTGTAGCGGTCGGATTCATACGCCTTCAGAGCGGTTTGCCAGAGGCCATCGGTTCCGGAGGTTTCGACGTTGAGATTGATGGTAACGAGCAGTGTGATGAAATTCGCACGTTCACGCCCATCTGGAATATCGTAGATGACGTCATACTCGGGCAGATCATACTCTTGGAAGGGGCCGTTTTTCGTCTCGTAATCGTTATACACGGCATGAGCGAGGGTTCTGAGCTCCTGTACGTCCAGATCATAGCCTGTTGTGTTACTCATGGTCACAGACACTATCCCGTTAGTTGTGATGCCGTTGTGATGATAGAGACACTCATTATCAGTTCCGATAACAATCTAGTGAAATGGAACAAGAATTGATCGATTCTCGTGATACCGTATACGGGATCGATTTCAGCGGTGCGAAAAACGCTGGATCGAAGATCTACATTACCGAAGCAAGTCGCTCCGGATCCGGGTTTACTATCGATTCAGTCGAGTCCGCCGCTGACCGGTTTGATACACCACAGCGTGAAGAGATACTCGAGAGTTTGCTCTCGCTCATCACGTGTTACCGATCGAAAACGGCTATTTTCGGGTTCGATTTTCCGTTTAGCTTGCCGAAATCCGCCCACGTTGATCCCGAGGATAGGGAGTGGGCTGAGTTCATCGCCGAATTTCGTACTGAGTTCTCCAAAGCAACCACGCCTGAAGAATTCAGAGGACTTTGCACCGACCGTCTCGAGGGCTTGGATGATTCAGATCCCGAGAAACGACGAGAGACGGATATCTGTACTGCAGCTCAATCACCGCTTGGGCCTCAGATCAAACACCAGGTGTACTACGGAATCAAGGACCTGCTCCACCCGTTGGTCGACGATCGGTCGGCGAGAGTGCTCCCGATGCAGAAGCCTGCGTTGAACGTCCCCTGGATTGTTGAAACGTATCCAGCAGCCACTCTCGGAAGTCTTCGAACCTATCGACATGGATACAAAAATCATCATAAAAATGGGAAATCTCGCCGGAAGAAGATCCTTGATCGTTTAAAGGCTGATGGCCTCGATTTCGATGCTGCTCATCGTGAACAAGCAGAGAAAAACGATGATGCACTCGATAGCCTCGTCTGTGCGTTTGCTGTAATCAGGGCTCTCGCGGAAAAAGAGCCATTAGACGATGAGGTGGGAATCGAGGGGAAAATAATCGTCTGAGTCGCCAAATTTCGATCTCAGAGCGGTCTCTGGGTCCTTTTGAGAAGTCTTGAGTGGTTATATTACGAGGGCAGATCATCCAATCAAAACTGACATTGCCAAGCCTTAACATAAATGGGCCGGATATATATCGTCAATGGCAGAAGTGGATTTCCAGAGCTCTCTCAAGGATATTCGTCGGACCCATTTGCAAACGTATGCGAACGATCAGAAGCGAATCAGCCAGGATTTCAAGCTTGAGGCTGCGGACAGTGCCGATTACAGTCGACGGTTCGTCTTCGAACTTCTCCAGAACGCTGACGATGAGATGCCGAGCTCTTCGGTGGAAAATCGATGTATCCGATTTGAACTCGATGAAGAGGGCCTCCTTGTGGCGAACACTGGGCGTGCATTCGATGTTGATGACCTAACCGCAATCACCACCCTTACCGAGACGACGAAAGGGGCTTCGAATGATGAGGCAACGATCGGTCACAAAGGGAGAGGCTTTACCTCGGTTCTCGATGTCACGGACACCCCAGCGGTCTTTTCCCGGAACGGAGACGGATTGCTTGCTGCTGAGTTCGATCGCGAAAAGGCTCGAAGGGCGATTAGAGACCAGCTTCGGGCCAGCGATATCGACGTCGACGGGTATACGGAGCGAGTTCCACTGATGCCGCTTCCGTTTCCAGCAGAAGCGACCACCAACGTCGCCTCACTTCTTGACGATGAATTCACCACTGTATTTCGACTCCCGTTCTCAGCAGACACGAACGAGCAAACGTACGAGACGATCGCTTCAACACTCACAAAACGCATCACTCGGGAGACGATCGCTCTCTTGCCGAACACCGATCGGATTGAGCTGGCTATTGGCAATCGAGAGCGCACTTGGACGATCGATCGAACCCTATGGGCTGGTGAGGTCGATGCAACCATCGTCGAGATCAATTGCCAGGGTGATTTGGACGACGCGACTCGACCCGAGCGCTCGGAAAAAATGGTCGTCTTCAGCCGCGAACACCTGCTTCCAGAGCGCTCTTTCGTCGGGATCGACACAGCCCTTCTGGACGATATCGGTCGATTACGCACGAGTGTTGCGTTCGGTCTCGAGCAACAGAATAGCAAAACCAAGCTCACGCCCCTTCACATCGGCACGGACAGAAATCAACGGCCGTTCATTCACGTCTTTCTCCCGACTGAAGAACGGAGTCCGATCCCTGCCTTGGTAAACGGAACGTTCCAGGTCAGTACTGCGCGGCGCAGTCTGAACATGCCGACCGATCCGGAAACAGGAGCTGTCGTTGGTCTCAACGGGTGGTTGTTCGAACAGGCTGCAGCAACGATTGCAGAAGACGTCCTTGCGTTCGTAGCGGAAACGGATACGACCATTGCGGAGTTCCTTCGGACGATCGATTTCACCGCTGTCCTCGAGGACGAGACCGCCAGTAGTAATCCAGTCAATCGGTGTTTTATCGATGCGCTCAGAGATGCGCTTGCTGACGTTGCGTTCGTTCCTCGGTTAGAGCAACTCGCCTCAGGAGCGAGTGGGTTCGATCCGGACCCACGACCGCTCAGAGACGTACTTGTGCCGTATGTTCACCCCGATAAAGAGCGACTCGGGACGCTAGTTGCGATGATCTACGGGCGCGAGCGTGTTTCAGTGGAAGACATCGACGTCACGGGATATTTCCCCGACACTTCCCTACTCGAGCCATCCGTTGCTTCGGTGTTGATCGGACTCGGTGCGTCCAGTTTAGAGCCGTGGATGACTCCACGCGTTCTTGGAGCGGCGTCCGATGAGAATGCGGTTCTCCAGTATCGAGACGACGATGATCGGCTTACCGTTGATCCGATACTCTACGCGCTGTTAGAGACCTGGCAGACGATCACTGACGACGATATGAAAAAACGATTCACCGAGGCCGCTCGTACTGAGGCGGTGTTCCCCGTTGGCGATCCGATAGCCGAAGAGGCAGGTCCCTATTACGAACATCAAACGACGCCCGAGCGTATCGCCTGCTTCTTTCCACCCCAACAGGACGTACCGGCGGATGCACTCGCTGATATCCGACTGTTCCCACGAGACCTCTACTTTGCAGGTGGGTCTAGTCAAGCCGATGCAGAGGCTCGTAGGAGAGTGCTCGAAGGTGGTGAGTTCGAAAGTATCCTCGAGGCAATCTGGGACATCAACGAGTTCTCGTTCGCGGAGATCGCTGACAAAGGGATCTATCCACTGCTCCCTGGTCCGAACACACCGGCGGCCGATGACAGCTCACTCCGTGATACGACCGTCATCGAATTCATCCAGCGACTGGCCTGTAGTAGCACCAGCGGACAGCGAGCGGTCTCACCGGATGAACCCCTGCCGTACGAGTACCGAGCCGCAGAGCAGTACTACAGCCTCTGTGCGCTTCCGCTTCCGACCGCCAATGGTGAATGGGCACGGGCGTATGAGCTCTACTTCGGCGCGTTGTGGCAGCGTGGGCAACCTCGAGAAGCACGCGTCGAGCAGTTCCTGAGCGAGGCGGGGATACAGGCCCCGATTCTTGCACCACCAGAGCGGTTCGGAATTGATGAAGAGGATGATGTCACGGAATGGATCGAGTTCTTCCGGTGGCTCGGCGTTTCAGAGCACGTTCGTATCACTCCGTTTTTCCATCCGACACAGAGTCACCAATATCGGCAGGGAGAGGACGTGCAGATGGCGTCTGAGTCCGTTGTTGATCCGGAGAGCCCGTTCAGCCCTCGTGCTCTCGAGTCCTCAGAGATTGAGGAATACCTCGATGACCTTCGAACGCGAGCACAGGAGGAAGCGGACGAGGACGATGGTGAGCGCCCGTTTATTTGGCAGGTTAACGGATTAGAATTTGATTACGAGATTATCGATGCCACACGGGACGAGTCGTTTGCTACTACGCTCTTTTGGCATCTGTACGAATGGTGGGATCGCCTCTCAGTGCACGCCGAAGCCACGGTTGCACTCTATAGCAATAAACGACTCAGAGGGGGGACTACCTATTTGTTCACCGACGAAGAGAAAGTACGGCTGAAAGCGAATCTCTGGCTCTGGCAACTTCGCCGGGCGACATGGTTGCGAACCGTTCTCGGGCAGGTCCCTCCGAAAGATGCCTGGTTGCTTTCCGAGACAGAGGTCGAGCGGTACTCCGTAGATATCGATACAAAACGCTATCCACTACTCCCGACGTTATCGGGGGAGGTCTATCATGAGGCCTTCGAACAGTCACCTGAATTGTTCCGTGCGTTATCAATTCGGCAAAGAGTTGCAGCAGATGATCTCACTCCCTCTGATGTCGAGCGATTTGCTGACCGAATCTATGATGTCATCACCCACTTTTCGAGAGACGGGCCTCCATTGGAGTCCTATCACGCTGAGATCGAGGCGGCATATGGCTATCTCGGTCAGGAACTCCCTCCACTCGAAAACCAGGGTGTTATTCAATCGGCCGAGTGGCATCCGGAAGTGACCGGACTCGGTGATGTCCAAGTACCGTGTTTCATAGGAGATGAGCTGACGTTCAGAGAGGCCTCTACCGTGTATTTCACCCGCAGCCATGAGGAGACGACACGATTCAGCGATCTGGATGTCCCGATCTTCGTGCTCACGGGGGAGAATACACCCCGTATCGGCGTTCATTTCGGAATGACTGATCTCGTCGAGGCGGTCGAAGAAACACCACTCATCGATGAAGAGCGTACTGAGGACACCGGTCGGTTTCTCGAAAATTGGCTCAGGCCAGCAGCACCATACATCCTCTGTCGGCTGAAAGCAAGACGCAGCAGCCAGGATCTTCAAAAGCGAGATGCGGATGCACTCTCACGATTCATGAACTCGCTTCGGCTCGTCGGATCTCTCGAGGTCGAGTACAGTTTGAAGGCCGATGGAGAGGTGTCGCCTCTCCAACGATCTGCGGAGTACTTTATACAGAGGGACGAACGGGGTGATCGCGCTCAGGTGTACGTTGTGACCGAGAGTGATGGTCCCGTCTCCGAGCCACCAGAGCAGATCCTCGCGAAAGCCTTCGCGGATTACGCAGGGCTGAGTAGTTGGGAGCCGATCTACGTACTGCTTCAAAACGCGCCGGATCAACGAGCGATGGCAGACCAGCTTCAAGCAGCGAGTGCACCATCGAGTGAGCGCGAGCTCAACGCGCGTCTCGCCGCGCTGGACGGGAAAGAGAAAGGGACCGTGATAATCCAACCTGTAGAGAACTCATCGATCGAGCGTCCTGTAAGACGCCCTCTACAGGAACGGTCTGATCGAGAGCGCGGTCGGTCGAACGGTTCGCAGTTAGAACGTGCCGATGAGGGTGAGACGGTGACGCGGGATGGTTCCGGTGTACCTGATCCAGATCAACTCACTCGGATTGGTGATAGCGAGGTGAAGGACGTTACCGGTGAGGCAACTGGAAGCACACACGAGCGAGAGTACGAGGATAGAGAGCCAGAGCCTTCAGGCAGGGGTGGTGGTAGTGGTGGAGCTGATTCGAGGCAACACGCGACGGTGACGGCGAATTACATCGACAGGATCGACCGGTTCGGAATGGAGGCGACGTATCTCGCAGAGATAGAGCGACTACGAGAGGAAGGCTGTGAGGATCCAAAGCGGTACGTCCACTTCGTCCATACAAGTAACCGTTACAACGAGGCACGCGACGACGAGTTAGCCGGCCCGGTTCTCTGTAAACTGGAGGAGAAAGGTGTTATCTCACAGCCGTATCCAGGATTTGACTTTCTGATCGTCTCTCGCGATAAGAAATGGCCGGAGCGGTGTATCGAGGTCAAATCCTCAGGGTCGAACTCTCGACGACCATCGATCAGCTGGAACGAGTGGAAGTCAGCCAGCAGCGAACTGCGAGAGACGTACTACCTGTACGTCGCTACCGATCTCCAAACCGGAAAAAGTGGGGTGGCCAAGCTTATCCAAGTTCCCAACCCGTTTTCTACACTCGATTCGCGTGAGCAGACCGTCCGATCACAAACTCGTGAGGTACAGGTCAATCTCTCCGAATTCCACGCAGAAGCTGGTGAGGTTGTGGAACGGGCGATTTACTGGGATGAATGATAGCTTGGCCTGATTTATCTAATTAGGCCTGGCAAGGTCTTTCACAGGGGGTATTACTGTATGTATTTGCTAAAGATGGATGGCTTACTCACTAACCTTGTTTTAATAGTGTTTTTGATTCCGATTTTGTCCTTCTAATCAAAGTACGTCGTTATTCGGCAGTTACAGAAGCCATCATATCCGACATCAATCGTCCGGTTCCGTCTGGTTCTATGGATCGTACAGAACCGTTCGTGACGTGTATTACTACATCGTTATCCTCGCATTATATGTGATCTAGTCGGGGTGTCCGAGTGGTCCTGGCTGGTTCGTCGGATGTACACTACATGCCTTGATTAAATTAATAAATATATACATACATACATATATATATATATATATATATATATATATATATATATATATAAAATTTATACTATTCTGGTCTTTCGGCACGAATAAGTAGATTTACAATAGATGAAGAACATCTTGCTATAATACTACTAAGGTTAATACATTATTACAAAACGTAATTGGTAGTCAAATGATAAAAATACAAATATTTATAAGCGGTGAGAACTTACCTAAGGTAATGAAGAAGAACAACAACCAGCCACAGCCCGCGAGTTTTGAAGTGTTTAAGCACTTCGCGAATAAGGGGAATGACAATACGATGGGCGTGGGTGCAGAGGTCGGGTTATCAAATGCTGAGGTGGATGAGACCGTTTCTCAGTTAGAAAAGTATGGAATTATAGAAGAAGTTGACATGTCGTCTAGCACATATTTTAAGAGTTATAAGGTTCATAGAGACTACTACGGTTATTCTTGGCGAGAAACCATCGCAAATTATTACACATTGCAAGGAAAGCTCCCGTTCTAGACCACAAATCTAACTGCGGTAACTGGTTCGCATCGTCGAGAAGGGGAAGGGGTCTCAGAACAGATGTAACGCCGAACGGACACAAGACAAACTTGTACAGGTTTTTGTAATAGTAGGGGGGTTACACAAGTATGAATCGACGGAACGTGCTCATCGCACTCGGTGGGTTCGGGATACTATCTTCAGCGGGATGTTTAGACGATCTCGATGAAGAGGTCTCGGACGAAGAAGAACAGTCAGAGGGGTCTGATAACAACGATCAAGAGAGTGAGGGGAATGGCGAATCCTCAGTACAGGATGAAACTGAGGAAACGGAGGAGGATGAAGAAGACGATGAAGGTAGAGAGGACGACGAACAACAAGAAAATATAGTCGTAGAGGGTCTTAGCCATCACATCTCCCAATATAACTCTCAAGACAACATAGAAATCGAGTTCGTACTCCAAAACCATACACTTGAAAATATCTATTTGGATGTTACAATTGGTATATTGTTTGACGACACAGACGGTTTTACCGAAAGTGTTGGGATATTTGTTCCGGGAGATGATGACCGAACCATCGAATTTGTTGACGAGCTTGGATTTACATTCGCAAAGTTCACTCGCGCTCAACAGGAGGCGCTCGCAACCGAGGAATACGAAGTTGAGATAGAAGTCGACGAACTCTCTGAGACAGAAGATTGTGGCTCCTATTTTATCCTTCCCCGAGAGCAACCGATAGAATCTCACAGCGATCCCGATCGACTAACTGATATAGACGTATCGTTTGTTAATTTCGGAACCGCTTCAATAGAGTATGAAATTGTTGTAGCCTTTTACAACGCTGAAGAGGAGGTCGCAGAAGAAACGGCGACAGGGGAATTAGCACCTAACGAATCCGGCATGAGTTTTATTGGTCACAGTGAAGGATTTACTGATTCATACGAGATTATGGAAATCAATATTGAATGTTTGGAATAGGCTCACCCGCATAGCGACTGTTCATCGAGCCACTGAACTGTTGACTTACAACTATATAGGAACTATTATTTAGCACGATATGACAACAGTAGGTGTACATAATGGCTCAACAATCTGATTCAGGCGAATCCCATCAGCAACAGCCTTTCGAACAAGAGGAAGATGGAAAACTCGGGGCGGACACCGGCTCGGACACAGTAATTTCGATCGAATCCAGCGGAGGGACGATCGATTTCAAAAAACTCGGCCTATACGCTGCAATCGGATTGATTTTTAACATCATGTATGGTCTTCTAATGATACTATTCATTGAATTATCATTTCCATTGTTTATAATCGCGTTAGCTGTGACCTCTTCGATTATAACCGGGTTCGTTATTCATGAGATCTTATCAGAGGTTGGGATCAATATCTCACTATAATCAAGCGATTCGTTATTACAGACACTTCGAACGATATGCACTGCGAATTGGATAGCAGAATTCACATAGCTCATCCTGAGATTGTTATACGACACCCCTTCAAGCATTGAAATTCTTGGGAGTGGTTACGGGCCAACAGTGGGTATCACCGGTTACAACGTAGACCAGCTCCTCATGTGAATGCGAAGTTTGAGTGAGATAAATTGGAGAGCACTCACCCGTCACGATGTTGTGACGGCCGACGAAGCCATTTCGACTGGACGCTCAGACGAACAACGACGAACAAGAGATCTACCCACGAGTAATCAACCCAACAATACAACCAACCACCGGGCGGAATGAAGTGCGGCGGTGGATGGTGGGGGCCGCTCCGTAGCTATAGCGACCGTTAGATCACACGGAGACCCTCCTCGACCGTCACAACAACGTGACGGCTCAGCTGGTTCCTTTGAACGGTCATAGGGAAGTCTCCATTGCCCCGTCCGAGTGACTCTCTCCAAGTCGCGCGGTGAACCCCTCGAACTCCTCGCGGTCGATCACGAGCGTCTTTGTATTCTTTCGCTTCTCACAGGTGATGAGCCCTCGGCCAAGATCGCTCACGAGGTCCATCACACGACGGACAGTCTCGTTGTGTGGGCGTTCATCCTCGCTCACCCGGAGGATGGTTTTCACGGCACCTGAATCGAGAACGAGCTTCGTCGGTGTGCGATCGCAGGTTTCGAGGAAGCTCGTCCAGACGATCGCTGCACGTTTCTCGTTCGCGCTCAGGACTGAGGGTTCGACCTCGTAGGTCTGTGTGACCTGCTGAATCGGGAGTAGCTCGTCAGTGGCTACCTCGGTCATACACGCATCCATGCGAAGCGCATCAATCTCCTCACGAAGGCCCTCGATCTCGGAGCGACGTCGGGTGAGCATCAACCCGATCGGATGCCCCGCAATCCAGATCTGATCGAGTCGTGCGGCTTCAGGTGAGTCGGCTCCTCGAAGCTCGAGGACGCCGGTTTCATTTGCAGCGGTGGTGTGTCTCGACGCAACCGAATCGAGCGATGTGTTCGCATCAAGCGCTTGTGCGAGCGCTCGATGCTCGGCTTTCAGTGCCGTATTCTCGGCTTCGAGTGTCTCGATCCGGTCGGTGAGTGCCTCGAGTTGCTCATCGATGGTCTCGACGGAGCGAGCCGGTTCGGGACGGCTCATCGCTGGGCCTCCTTCGTCGTCGACTCGGAGGGGTGATCTTGGCTGGCACCTGTGTCCTGCTCCTCGGAATCCGCGCAGTCCTCACTTTCGTCTCTAACACCGAGCTGGCTCGAGCCCGAACACTCCCGAACGTGCATCGGCCAGTGGGTGATGACGACCGCTTTCCCGCAGTGTGGGCAAGGACGAGTGCTGTAGCCACCGTTCTGGGCGCTCTCACAGCGTCGACAGACGCGCACGGAGCTGGCTTTCGCGTCCTTGATTGAGACCGACGTATAGTCGCCGTCGAGTCCACAGAGCGTCGTGCCCGTGCCGTCATCGAGGTGGTAAACCCGAATGTTGTAGAACGGGTCCGCGATCAGCGCTCCGGAGTCGTCTGGGTCGTCCTCGTTTTCGATGGGCTCGGTGTTCGAATCGGAATCGACAGATTGGCCCCCGTCCGTTCGGAGCTCTCTGCGATCAGAGGTTTCGGTGGGAACCGAGACCGTGAGCGCGTGTTCCTGTGTGGCTGGATCGGAGGTCGTCGTAAGCCGACCGGTCACCGCGATTCCCGAGGTCTCGATCTCGCAGTCGGTGCAAAAGAGCCAAGTGACGCGCAGTGGTTCGGACTCGGTCTGCTCTCTGGCACAGATCAGAATCGGATCACCGGCTCGGAGTTCTTTGCTGCAGGTGAGACAGCGAACGGTGTCGGCGAACGTGAGTCGCGCGCCGTGGAGTGCTTGTGCGGCGGTGGTCTTGACTCTCACCGTTGGGCCTCCTCGTGGCGTGCAAGAAACGCCCGGCAGTCGTGGTCTGCGATGCGTTCGGCGAGGCCGATCGCGCCACAGACCGGACACTCGCGGAGTGCACTTACTTGGTTGAGCTCGCTCATCCCCGGCGCTCCAATTCCCGGACGGAGTGGGGGATTGAGTATTCACAGAGCGCCTGATAGACGTCGAAATCGGGGAGGTCGTCGTCTAGCAGTTTGGATCGGACGACAGCGCGTGCGCTATCGAGGGGGGTGTTGGTGGACTGTACGCCGCTACTCTCATTACCCGCGAGTGTGTCCGTGGACATGCTTCTCATTCCTGGGAAGCGCGAGGTCGGGTGTTCCAAGCACCCGGCCGAGATCGGTTCTCGACAACTCGCGCCATATGTACAATATAGTGTATAGCTAATAAAGGTTGCCTTTATACTGTATACATAGTCACTATAGACGCAATATTGATGCTGATTAGATCCACAAGATATTGTATGGCTTCGCAGAGTGGACATAGTATGACAGAACGTCGGGCCTTGTTGACTGATCGAGAGCGTGAGATCATTACTGATGAGGCCGACGTCTCAGATTCATATCGATACCAGACAATCAGTCGGGTAAGGAAACGATTTGAACGTCTTGAAGACGATATAGAAGCGCTCGAAAAGCATGGAGAACTTGCAGAGGAATTGCGCGAGATTGTCTGCTCCAAAGTAAGTGGCTAAATTCATATCGATGGAGAGCTCGCCACCAACAATGTTCGCCTAGCCGCGCACGGGTCCGAGGTCAAGTCAGGGGTCAAAGCCCACGTCTTTCTTGCTCTCTGTCTCGCTTGATCTTTGCACTTGCCAATCACCATCGTAGAAATAATATCGTGAGTCAACCACCACACTATGTGAACAGTTCTGCACCACCGCTCTCACCGTCTTCTTGTGGTTGGGCAATAGCAAGCCAACACACTAGCTTCACCTCGTTCTCGCGGATTGGGGATAGAGGCTTGGGCGCTTCGTACGGTTGGAGACCAAGGTCGTCCACCACTTCTACTATTTCTCGAGACAGAATTTCGTCGCTAAGTCCCTCCTGTTCGAATACGTCTCGGAGTTCGCGTTCGTATCGCTTCCCCCATGGGGCCTCGACCGAGTCTACCGTTTCCTGCAACTTGTCCTGCGTCATTTCATCCGGCCAGTGGTTCCGGAGGTGGTCCGCGACCTCGCGGAACAGGCGAGGAATGTCAGGCTGAATGTTTCGTGGGTCTGTTTGCTCCTGCCACTGACGATAGATGTCTGTCCGTGCCCGATCCCACGCATCATATACGCCTGTTCGGAATTCGGTGGGAAGAGCGCGCTCGATGTTGGGCGTACATTCAATACGACGCAAGCACGTGAGCGTATCCTGCACCATCTCCTCGTCACCCTCACTGGAGACAAACCGCACGAAGACATCGTCGCCTACCCGAGCGCAGAAGAAGTACCCAGGTTTTTCTCCCCGGAAACCCGACCCCGCCCCCCACGGAAGCGACGTTATTTGTTCCTCGCGGTCCTCAAGACCCTCACGAAGTTCTTGACGGTATTCTTCGCCAGAGTAGGCCGCCGCGTCGGTTCCACCCTGTTCATGGAGTTCGGGATTCTCATCGTGGAGGGATTCGATGTCCTCTACCCGGTCAGCAAAGTTCTGGTCCAACGTCTCCATCCCCGGGATGACCTCATTGTCGATGCCGACTGCCCGGGCCGCCTGCGTGAGCTTCCGTCGGACACGGTATTCGAGTTGGAGCAACTCGTCGAGACGGTCCTCCGGGAAGAAGGAGAAGGGGTAAATTGCAGGGTGCGGTGAATTGATGCGGTCGATACGACCGTTGCGCTGGACCACTCGCATCGGATTCCACGGCAAATCGTAATTGATGACGTTCCGCGCCTGCTGGAGATTAACACCTTGACCGAGCACGTCGGTCGTAACGAGGATGTCAAACTCATCTTCCGTTCCCAGGGGCGCGTCGGCCGACTGGGGAGCGAAGCCGTGGACTGCTCGTTCACGTGAGATGCCACGCTTGGCCCCGTCGCCCGCGACACCCGCAATTCGGCCTTCGTAGCACGAGAGTCGGTCGTCGCTCTCCACGATGTCCTCCAAATAGTCGAGAATCCAGTCAACCGTGTCCTCGTAGTATGAGAAGACGAGGACCTTCCGGTTCTGTTGGAAGGCTTCTTCTTCGGGAAGGTTGGGGTCTGTTGCGGCATCCCTTTCGCCCTTCTCACAGATGCCGACTAGTGTATCATGAAGTGCGTGCAGTTTCTCGTCATCCTCGGGACAGACGGTACTGGCGTGGCGATGCCACCGAGACAATATCTGAAGGTCCGTTTGGAGGTCCTTTTGCATCTGCTGAACGTCGGCATCAGCTTCGTTGATTGGCAACGCTCTTTCACCGTTCGCTTGTTCGAAGGCCTCCTCAAACGCTTCGTCACTATCGGCTTCGACCCACTCGTCGATGGCATTCGGTTGGGGGAACAGCCCACGATCAAGCAGACTCAGTGCCGCTTCGTTCTGGCTCCTCATCCGCTCTAACGTGTTCGCGAACGCGTGACTCGATGATTCGAATCGTTTCAGGAGACCCGTACGTAGGAGTCCCACGAGTGAGAGTTCGGATGCATCATCCTCCGCCTCCAGATAGTACGACGGCCGGTACCGGGCGAGCGTGAGTTCGTGGTGGTCATGGTCCCCAGCGGCGAGACCTCGCGAAACATCGCGGAAGAAGGCGTCGCCAAACGTATTGGTGAAGGTATAGTCCACTCGTTTTGGATGCGGGTCGGGGAAGGTGATACGGATAGTGCCGCCTTCTCCGTCGGGCAGAACGGCGTTGTCGTAGTGTTCCTTGATGAACCGGCGAGTTCGGCGGACGGTTGTCTCGTCGAGCACGTCGAACAGCATATCCGGCGAGAGGTCCGCCGGGTCCTCGGATTGTGCTTCTTTGAACCGCTCACGGAGCGACGGAATACCTTCGGACGCGAACGTCGCGTCGTTCTTAATAAAGTAGTTTAGGAGATAGTACAGGTCCCAAAGCGAGTTGTTGACCGGCGTCGCGGTGAGCAGTACGAGGTTCTTGGGTGGGTCACCGCGCAGGAGTGTGCGAAGCGCGTGCGATTGCTGAGTACCCGGGTTACGGAACGCGTGACCCTCATCGATGATGACCGTCTGATACTCGTCCTTGTCCAGAGGGAGGTTCGCGTTATCGCCACCGAGTTGGCGTGCTTGGCGAAGTTCACTATAGGAGAGCACGTCGAACTGGATACCCCACTGAGACCGGACGTTGCGCCACATCCCATCACGAAGGTAGGCCGGGGCGACGACGAGCGCCCGCTGACGGTTCTCCTTCACCGTTTGTTCGAGTATCTTTCCTGCGATGTACGTTTTCCCGAGACCAACCTCGTCCGCGATGATGACTCCGTTGTGGTCGTCGAGGAACCGAAGGGCCCGTCGGAAACCGTCCTGCTGGAAGTTAGCGAGGTTGATGGCTCCATCGTCCTCTTCACGCTCTTGTTCGAGTTCTTCGCCGTATCGGGCGTACAGGACACGCAGGTAGATGAGGTACGGCTCGTACGGTTCGAACCGTTCCCTGTAGATGTCCGCCAAGTCGTACTGGTCGCTCGCCTGCCAAAGGTCGTCGAACCAGTCCTCGACCTGCTGGTTGACACCCGGGCTGTAGTTCGCGAGATTCAGTTCGAGGTTGCTGTTCAGGCCCGCGCCCGTGAAGTTCGACGACCCCGCGAGTACGCCCTGCTCATGAGAGAACAAGTACGCCTTCCCGTGAATAAATCCATCTTCGAACCGGCGTACTTCCACAGCGTCGCTTTCGAGCCACTGTACCATCTCGCGGAGTTGCGAATCGACTTCCCGGGAGAATCCCAGTAGGTCGCGGTCGCGTTCAAGGCCCTCGTCAAGAGACTGGAGTGCTTCGTCAACGCGCTTTTGATTGTATTCGTCCCCACGAGGCTCTTCGGGGTATCGCCATCGGTTGCGGTCCTTCTGCGGCGGCTCAGCACCGAGAAGGATTCGAACGTCACCGACGGCTTCGAGCCCCTCTGCGACCGAGAAGTACCCGCGCGGGTTGAAGTAGCCGGTCGCGATGTCGAGGTCTGGGTCGTCGGCCAGCGTCTCGCTGAGGTCCCCGAGGTAGTCGTTGATAGCCCGTGCGAGCGTGTTCCCCTTCCGATTATCGACGAACTCGGGCCGGTTGCTCGGCATCGACCTCAGTCCTCCATCTCCTCGTCGATTGCTTCAGTGAGGGCCACCGGACAGGCTTTGTCGGAAAAGTCGTCCAACACCGTTTCGATGTGTGTACCGCTAAGGTCGAAACCGTCTGCGACGAGACGTTCGATGCGTGCACGGAGTGTGTTTTCATCTTCGTACTCGTATCCGGAAAACTGCTCTACTTCGTGACCGCCCGGGATAGTTTCGATACCACCTCTCCGAGTGATTTCGGCGGCGATTTCGGCGGCTTCCGCAATCTGGACATCGGTCCAATCAGGTATGGGGAGGTTATTTATTACGGGAGCCATCACGTGGCGATTGCTGATTCTTCGGACCCACCAATCACAAGTGAAGCTATTTACATACGCCAATAACGCAAAAAGCGTCTCTGGTTCGGTTCCTTCGGAGTGGTCTATTGCGTGAATGTATCCTTTACAGTACATGAAATCTGACTCAGGGAGCATCGTCGCAATCATCGTTCGTCTGTTACTGTTGGTTGAGACATAACGGAAACTCACAGTTGGGTGGTTCGGCCCAACTGCAATTTTACCTTCACTTTCAATAATATTACCGTCAATACGATGGAGATCTTTAGGGTCAACGTACCTACGAAACTCTTTCTCTTCATTAAGTTCGAATTGTTCTACACTTCGAGTCATGAATACTTTCCAGAGCCCGGAGTCTAGTTTGTCTTTCGTCAGGCTTCCGTGTGGTCCAGAACTAGTAAAGTCCCACCGGGAGTCGTTAACACCCGAAACCCACCCATCATCTGAAGATAGACGGGAACACTCCTGTAGCTTCGGAAATATTTCTCGTGCTTTGTTACTGTTAAACCAAGGAATTACTAGATGGCTCTTTGTAGTGAGATTGGCAAGGTCATCCACAGAGAGGTGAAGAGAGTTCTTGAAAGAAGCTTGTTTGAGCGCTTTCTCAGAGCCAATTGCAGGCCATATGTATGCGCCCGGTTTGCCGCTTGCTGGCTTTCTGGTCAGCAGCACAACCATGTAGCTTTTATGAACATCATCGAAAATCCAGCCTCCTTGATTCCTCGCTTGTAAAACCGTAAGCTCAGAATTCTTGAACAAGCGGCGACGTAGCTGTTTCCACCCTCCAAGAATCAAAGATTGACGCGGGAGAACATATCCTAACTTTCCATCGCTATTAAGAATGTCAGTAGCCCGTTCTACGAAGAGTTTAGAGTAGTCATAGTGACCGCGACCTTGGTCATCGTATGCGGCCTTTACATAATCCTGATACCGTTCACGTTCTTCCTTTTCACGTTCCTCGACTTCGGCATCATATGGATATTGCTGACGAAGTTCCTCAATTTTCTGCTTCCGTTTTGCTTTACCGAGTGAGTTTATTCCAGGATGACGCGTGACCCAGAACTGTTGCGCCTCAAATCGAACTTTATCCCACGGTGGGTTTCCAACGATTGCGTCGAACCCAGAGCTATTGCCCTCAAATATTTCGGGGAACATCACAGGGAAATGGACTGGCTCAATCGAGCCGAGAGACTGTTGGGCATATTTATAACTAGATAAACTCGTAATATCCTCCTGTGCAAGTGTTGAGGTGTTCGGATTGATTCTATCATCTATCTGAGAAGCTAACAAGATGTCGAATGCCGCTTTTGTCTGCTCAAGATTCTCCTCGATTTTCTTCCGGGTTTCGCGTGCTTCTTGCACTTCAGAGGCGTCACCATCTGCCATTCGGCCAATCCGAGCGATGTCTTGTTGGATATCTTCTAACGCGTCACTCCCGCCAGCAATAAATTGACCAAGTGACTTCTGGTCAATATCGATGATGTCGTCTACTTCGTCGAGTGAACTAATTCCGATAATCGAATCACCTGCTCGCAGATTATAATCGAGGAAAGTGAGCGGGAGCCCAGGGACGAAGGTGTGAATCCAGAGCGAGAGCCGAGACAGTTCTGTCGCGAGGTCGTTTAGATCCACACCGTAGATGCATCGCCGCGCGACTTGCCGACGGAGCAACTGGGAACGCTCTACTTCAGGCATTTCTGCCGTAGTTTCGAACGATTCCTCTGCGGCGTCTCGCAGACGGTCGAGTTCTTCCTCTACGAGCGGAAGGTTCCGTTCAGTGAGGTGATTCGACAGACGGCTCTCGATACGGTCAACAGCGCCAACGAGGAAGTGACCGGACCCCATCGCGATGTCCGCGATGCGAATGTCGAAGAAGTGCTTGGCGGCCTCGTTCTTGCTCATCTCGTCGAGTTGTTCTAGGTGGTCATCGAGAGCAGGATCGAGGGAGTTGTCAAGGACATGTTCGACGAACTCCTTTTTGGTATAGTATGTCCCGGTTGCCTTTCGCTCCCCGGATTGTCCGTGTAGGTACACCTTTCCCTCCTTGACCTCTACCTCGTGGTTATCGGGATCCACTGGTCTGTAGTGCCCGTCGGAATCGAGGCCGAGCGGCTGTTCAGCATAAGAGAGTTCCGACTCAAGCAAACCTTCGTAAATAACTCCGAACTCTCTGACGCCAACGTTTCGGAAGTCGATTGGGCCCTCATACCCATCTCCAGTCTCATCCACAAGCAAGTTGGCCAGCACGGGACCGAACTGCTCGTCGGCTAGCTCGATACCAGCCAGCATCGCACCCGCGTTCGAATCGGAGGAATCCTCAGAGAGCAGAGTTCCGTCGTACTCTGGGAGACCCCATTCACCGTGGCCGTTATGGATAGCTCGTGAGAGTGCCATCACGTCGTCCCAGTGTGTCGTGGAACGACTATCGAATCCGATGTCCTCCTCAATGATTTCGTGAACCTCGTGTGCCTTCCGTTTCAGCGAGCGACGTTCGTATCGAGGGTTGTACCGGGGGAGGAATCCCTCGTCTTCGGCGTACGAAATAAACAACAGGCGGTAGAGAAGAATGAGCGCCATACGATACGTCTCGTCAAGTTCTGCCTTGGTCGGGTTATCAAGTTGCCGGGCGTTGGCGATGGCCTCCGCGAGGTCGGGCACTACCTCGTCGTAGATGCGCTCACGCAACCGCTTACCCAAAGAAGCGGCGTAGTCCTTCGAGCAACCCATAATTTGATCGAGAGTTCCACCGTCGCGGAGTGCTTCTGCGGAAAACAGAAGCCACAGGTACCCAGCATCATCTTCGGTAAGCAGGTCAGTGTTAGCCTCGACAAACGTGTCCGTTCGCCCCCGAGAGCCGAACCCCGCGTCGGGGTTCGTCGTGTAGAGCCGGAGCGTGTTGTTCGAGTTCGCAATTACGTAGTCGAGATTCTTTTTGTCGGCCTCGTTCAGCGCGTACGAGACGGGCGATTGACCGGTAAATCGGTCCTGTGCACGGTCGAAGGACTCGTCGTCTTGGAGGAAGATTGCGACGGCAGTCTCGCGGCTATCGCTTACGTCCTTCAGAAGGTGGCTCTGGTCAGAGAGTCGTTCGATTTCGTAGCCGAGTTCCGCGATGAGGTCACGGGAGTTTTCGTCGAGTATCTCACGTGCCCGCGCAGTTGCGTCGTCCCAATCAGGTCGGTCTGGAACGCCTACTTTGAGTTCGTGCGTCGAGAGGAGGCCCTGATTGCGGAGCCCGACCATATCGTCATCTATCTGGTCGAGAATATCGCGGAGGAAACGCTGTGCGGCGTTTCGGTTCGGCTTGTTCAACGCGGTGTTACAGATACGCTGGACCTGCTCCGGGTCGAGACCGCGCTTCACCGGGGGTTCTTCCCCGGCGGGACCACATACGCTTGCGACTGAACCATTCTCATAGAGTACGACGACCAGAATTGGATTGGCTCGGCCTCCTCGACGGTCCTTGTAGAGTCGCTCAAGTCGTTGCTTCGTAGGTCGGTTGTCTTGTTTGGCTACGACGACTTCGAGGGCACTGGATCCTTCTCCGATGTAGAAATCACATTTGACACCAGTCCTGTCAGAAGTCCACGGGCGTGGAGTGTCGGAAAGACGGAAGTCTACGAGCATGAGACGTGAATTTGAGCGCGAGTATAAATCGTTTTGGTAGAGCTCTCAGGCACCGCTAACTTAGCGAAAGGAATGGGAAGATTCGGCTCCTCCTGGAGCTGATTGAGAATGGACCTTCCCGAACTCACAGAAGTGCTGGACGAGATTGAGTTTTTCGAGTGCGAGCGAACGGATCGCCAGATCGTCGAATTGGCGATCCTACTGTACAATTCTAGGGTGAGTTTCCCGAAGTAGGGCACGTTCTTGGCTGGATTGGCGTTGAACGATCAGATGTCGCGGTGTGGAACTGGGTTCAAAAGTTCGGCCACCGCTTAAGTGAGGCCGGTCGGCGGCCCGCCGGCAACCTGCCTGCTGTTCTGCTGATGGATGAGACCGCCATCACACAGCGAGACCAGGAATTCGTTTAGTGTGCGGCCGTTGATCCCGAGACGCGTTATCTCATCTACGCCTCGGTCACCCCTCGAGAAAGGCGAAGAAGAGCCAAACGCTGCCCGCGGTATCGACCCACCCCGCTGGCAGAACTGGGAGAATCCTCGAGCCAGCGATTGGATGGGTCTCGAATGGTCAGAAACATACCGATTAGAACAGCGTCTCGATGCTACCCCTCCGAACAACGGGCTCTACCGAATCTGGTACGATCATAGCGACGTTCCACTGGCGTATATCGGGGAGTCGAGCGCTCTTCCCTCACGTCTATACACCCATGAGTCGGTCTTCGAAGGCCACGCCCAGTTCGCGTACGTTGAGAGAACCGATCTCGACGCCGCCCACATGCGCAAAGAGATCGAGACTGACCTACTTGGTGCGTATTACCTCACCACAGGCGAGGCTCCACTCGCACAGTTCGGACACACGGAGAACGTACCGCCCGAAGCTCGAGATTGAGATAGGCTGACGCTCACTAATCAATATCGCAGGCTCTGAGACGCTCTCGCTGATCGAACGCATCTCAACGAAAGCCGCCTTAAGCAGCAGCCACTCACTGGGACCGAACCCATCAACTTTTGTCATAGACTTCTACACATAGCCTATGTCATCAGCTCCCACCCTGGCCTCAGTCTTGCAGCGGATCTTAACAGACTACCCTTCTCCTCGCGATATCGGCGCAGATCGCGACTTTCATCTTACCAATGATGATTCAGAACTTCAGGAACTAGTCACACAGACTGCCCAACTCGCTGTTGAAGATGTGCTGAGCACCACTGATGAAGACTATCTTGTACGCCCATCCATGGGCCAGGGCTCGATGTCCGATATTCCATATATCCCTATCGAGTATCCTCCAGAGACCCAAACAACACAGAAAGGGATCTACATCGTCTATCTCTTTGATACTGAAGCGAGAGAGCTCTATCTGACCCTCAATCAAGGCTCGACTGAGGCGCAGCGAGCGTCAAGTCGATCAGGGGTTCGTCCGAATGCAACCACGATTCTCGAACGGCATGCCCAACAGTATCGAGAGCTCATCGAGCCTCCAGCCGGAATTGAACCCACGGCTGCAACGATCACCGAAACGTACGAAAGCAACGGCGAATCCGAGTCGGTCACGCGAGCCGGAGAATACAAGATCGGGGCTATTCTGAGCAAATCCTACTCTATCGATGATCTCGAGAACGAGTCCCAGGTAATATCGGATCTGCTCGCACTCATCGAGACCTACCAGGAGCTCCTAGACCGTCTCTACGAATCTCATACATACGACGTCGCAGAGGCAACGATTTGGACAATTTCTCCTCAAGGTGGAGACTACTGGGATTTCTGGACTGAACACGGCGTTGCCACTCTGGGGTTCGACGATGTCCAGTCCGGTTCTGCTGATACTCAACTCGATTCAATACCTGGTCAGAGTCCTGCAGACGGCGAGCGGCAGGTCTACTACTTCGAACACAAGATCAAAACTGGAGACATTATTATCGCCGGAGCTTCGGTCGACTCGATAGATGTTGCATTCGGGATCGGACGCGTCACAGAGGCTTTCCCCAAGAAAATGGGGACGCTCTCAGATCCTATGACAGACTCAGAGGAGATCCACCACAAACGATTCATCGGCGTTGATTGGTACCCCTTTGGTGAGGCTGGCGTATCAGTTAATTGTCTCAAGGAGGGAAAAGAGCTCTTCCATCAATGGACTTTGCATGAGTTCCCAGCTGAAGTAGGCCATTTCCTTGGGAGCGTATGCCGTCGTCTCGAGGTCGTCGAGTTTGCAGATAGTGCTGAATCGGAATTAGAACGAATCGAGGACGCCCTCAATCTCGGGGGTGGTAACGATGGTGTCCTTTCAGTAGAACACCGAGAGGTCCTCGAACTCTGGGGGGAGATCATCTCAGAGCATCACAACGGAGTCCACTTCTCGCTATTAGGGGCCTATGATCCGGATGAAGCACGTGAAATAGCACGTGCTTTCATCGAAGATCCATCTGAAGCCCGATTTAGAGACCTGTGGTCATTGCTGTATAGTGCACAGCGTATGGGTAGTCCCAATGCGATTTACACCAAGTGGACGGAAACTCAAGGGCGATCTCTCGAAGAACTTGCGTCGCTCGTCGAAGAGATTCTAACAGCCGATGAGTTCAATCCACGTTGGGAAGCCGATCTGGGAGCAAAACTAACGCTCTGGGAGCTTTTTGGGCTATTACACATTGAGAGATATCCAATCATAAACAGCTCCACAAGAGATGGTCTCGAGTTTTTCGGTTATTCTTCTCGCAGTACCTACGGAGAGAGCGTTGCAGTTTTCAACGAATTCAAACAGGAGTACAGAGCTTTAGTCGGCCATGGAAGCAGCGGCACTGACCATGAAGTACCCATCAATCTCGAGATCGACCAGCTGTTCAATGTTATTGATAAAGTTGATCATGACGCTATCGAGCGAGAAGCTGTCGACGAGATCGCAGAACTCTATCACAAAATATTGACACTCGAAACAGACGAGCAACCTAGCTATTTTTGGGTTAACCAGAAACAAAGGAAGGAGATCGAGGGAGGCTTCTTGAGTGCATCTGATACGATGTGGGTTCGCGATCTAACGGCCATTAGTCAAGGGGATATGATATTCCACAACCACGACGGAGAGATTGCCGCCTACTCCAAAGCTCTTGACGAGGCCTATGAGGTCGAAGCTGAAGACAGCAACCGGTATCGCGTCGATCTCGAGGTCACATGGCTTGACGAACCGATTGTAGTCGACGAAATCCGAGAGAAGCTTACGACGCCGGAGATCAAACAAGGGGTAAAGTACTATCCATTTACGAAAGATGGGAAACTACGTCAGGGCTATCTCGGCCATCTTTCGGATGCTGCTGGTGAATGGCTCACCGACCGGATAGAGAGGAAAACAAATAAAACGCGGTATTTTTGGGCAACAGCAAATCGAAATATTTGGTCAGTACGCGATTTTTCTGAGGATGGTGAAATATTCTATACTGCTTATAACAAGCATGGAAACAAAAAGCGAATGTTTGGAGCATTTGAGAAAGTATCTCCCGGTGATAAGGTAGTTTTCTACGAATCGAGTCCCACAAAACAGATTCTTGCTCAAGGAACGGTGGAAAAAGGCCTGCACACGAAGTCGGAAAACGAGTTCCCTGGGGTCCTCATCAAGTATGACCGGTCAGTAGAAGGAATTGATTGGGGAGGATTGACTGAACTTCCCGAGCTCGAAGAGTCCTTAGTAATTACAAATAATGCGCGAGGAAGTCTGTTCGAGCTGACTGAGTTCGAGTACGAAACGATACTCTCGCTTGAAGAAGCAGACCGACCGATCTTGGATCCGGAACTTCAACGTCTCCAATCGCTCCTCTCCCCGCCTTTGGTCGGCATCTCTCTGCCAGAAGACCTCTATTTCGAGGACAGAGACTCGATTAAGCGCCAGATCGAAGCGTCACTCAACTCCGGTAAACACATCATCTTCACCGGTCCACCGGGAACCGGGAAATCAAAGCTCGCAAAGCATGTGGCGAAAGAGGCGACTGAAACACTCAGCGCACACTCTACAGACATCGAAGACCTCCACGACTGGCGGTTTACCACCGCGACTTCGGAATGGACGGCGTTCGATACGATCGGTGGGTACGTCCCGAACGTCAGCGGTGGCGGATCCGAACTCGTCTTTCAGCCACGACTCTTTCTCAACTGCTTCCGGCAGGACCGTATCGTCAACAAGTGGCTCATCATCGACGAGATCAACCGCTCGGATATCGACAAAGCGTTCGGGTCACTGTTCTCCGTACTAACAGGTGATACGGTCACGTTGCCCTACGAGCGAGATGAGACGGTCAAAATCACCCCAGTTACAGCAGACACCCCAGATACCGAGTTAGAGGCGATCGCTGCATCGAGAGACCAGTTCCCGGTCACACCGTCCTGGCGGCTCCTTGCGACGATGAACACCTACGACAAGGCCTCACTGTATGAGATGTCCTATGCGTTCATGCGTCGATTCAACTTCATCCATATCGGCATTCCCTCACTGCAAAACGAAGACGGCTCTCTCAGAACAGAGCTCTTAGATCCTGAAAGGGGCTCGAACTATGCATCAGTATGGATCGAGGAAGATCAAACTCTCGAGCCGATATTCGAAATACTCGCCGAAGAGCTCACTGAGATCTGGAAAGAGATCAACAGCTATCGACCGATCGGTCCGTCGATCATCCGGGACATCGTCCGTTTTATCAGCGCGTACGAGGGTGTCACCGACCGAGATGATCGAATGGAAGAAGCGCTCACCTCTGCACTCGTTGCGCTTGTATTTCCCCAACTCGAGGGCCTGCGTCCAAATACACAGAAGAAGCTTATCCAAGCCTTAGACGGGAATAAAAGATACACCGATGGCGAGCTCCTTCAGAAAAAGGCGGAGGACTTCTTCGATATCCCCTTCGACGATGAGTAAGATCGGGCAAACAGAGCTAATGAACGCCGTCCAATCAGAGCTCACCACGTTCCTGCGGTCGGGCACGATCAACGACCGGCAGGTCGCGAACACACTCGATTTTACCGATCTCAGTATCGATGACTTCGATCGGCTCAAACGCATTCACTTCTGTCTCTCCGAGCCCGTCGTCAAGTTCGTCACTAAACTTCCCAACCGTATTCGACGGGTAAAGACAGTCAACGAGCGTCAACAGATAGTCGGCCGTGGTGAAGTCCGGGGGAAGATCGACTGGAATCAGACGACGAAGCAGCGCTATACAGAGAATTTCGATGACCGCTCTATTTTCGTTTTCGATAGCTCATACACCGAGTACGATATCCCCGAAAACCTCGTGCTCAAAAAGCTCCTCTGGATCATCCACGAGACCGCCGAAAACGAGCTCAAGCAACTCGGGTACTCGTGGCGGACCGACCGATGGCATGAAAGTCTCCTCACCGAGTTCGATCGCCTCTACACCCGTAACGTCCATCTCACTCGTATTCAGAACGGAGGAGACATTCGGCTCACTCAACGAGCGATGACCGCTGCTCGCACCTCTCGTTACGAACTTTATACTGAGGCGTACAAGCTATACGACCGGTACCAACGCCTCCTCGAGAATCAATACGACAAAGACGTACGGAAAGTCCTCATGGACACGCTCGTCGTTCCTGAGCGGCTTCCTCAGCTGTTCGAACTCTTCTGCGTGTTCAAACTCATTCGTGGACTAGAAGCCTCAGAGCGCTTTGAGGGGCTCTCTCTCCAGATCATCGAACCGGGAGCAAACGAGATAGCACGCCTCGAAAACGAAAACTACCGCCTCGAGGTGTATCACGACAAACAGGGCAATCTGCAGTTCTCGGAAGCACTCAGTGAAGATGATAGAGAGAATGCAACCGGATTTTTCGAACGATTCGTCGACGTTCACGACACCCATCGAGAGCTCGTAAACCAGTTTCTTGATAAAGAAAAGTTCAATCGAGTCTATGGTGGAAGGCCGGATCTCGTGGTTTTGCTCTATGATCGAACGAGCACAGAGGACGTACCTACCAGTGTTCTCCTCGGGGAAATCAAGTATACTGATAGCCCACAAACGTTCGACCGAGGATTACGAGAGCTCATTGAGTATATGAAATACGCCAGAGTTGGAGAGCGATATCTCAGTGATGAACCAGACACCTCGCTAAAAGGTTTGATCTTTACCGATGGAGTTGACACAACTTCTTATTCTGGATCTGTTTCACATATCACCGCAAGGGAAATCAGTAGAGAATCGTTTGCAGAGTATCCACTACTTCTTGAATAACGTCCTGTGGACAGCTGTGCGCCAGCTGGATCTCACTCAACAATCTCTATCATATCCTATTCACCCGTACTTGCAGGGTCCGCCGACGCTGGCTGCATATGGGCATGATCCACATCTGGTTCCGCTTGGCGGGCTATCATCGATTTCTGACGGCTTTGGATCTGGACGTGCCTCGAGACCCACCTTATCAATCTTCAACGAGTTAATCGAGTCCGCAACCGACCGCTCGAAGGCCTCAATGTCGGGACTGAACGCGTCTTCATCGTATTCTGGGTGGACATATACTACCTTTGCATCCTGAATCGTGATATCGTAGACTTCCTGAACGAGCCACGCGTACGCTGTCAACTGGCGACGGTACTGCTCGTGGTGGTACGAACCAGTGTCGGGAATTTCACCAGTTTTGAAATCGACTATCATCCAGTCGCTACCGTCTCGATAGAGGAGATCGATCTTCCCATAGAAGGGGATTCGATGCCCATCTACCTCGAGGAGTGCCCTCACAGGATGTTCTATCACTACCTCATCGGCATGTGAATTGATGCTTTGTCGGGTAGAGGTCCGCCGGTAGTTCTTTAACACGCTTGTTCTGAGGGTGTCAGCGACTGTCTCATCGAGGTCCGAAAGGTAGCGCCTGAATTCGAGTTCATTTTGGTGCCAAAGCGCCAGTGCCTTGTGAACGATATCACCCCAGACCTTTGGTGGGAGTTCACCTGGAGCGGCTACAGCCTCCGTCTCGTAACGGATCGAGCTTTGCCCTTGGACGACACTGTATTGGAACCGTCGAGGACACTCGAGTAGATGGTGGACACCGGAGGCATCGACAGTTTCCGGTAGAAACGGGACTTCCTCGACCGATTCATCTGGTCCGCTATTCTCCAAGAAGACTGCTGCATCATCAACATCTATTTCAACCGTTCTCTCGGGTTCGACAGCTTCTAACGGGATATCATCGATGCCGATTGGGACGCTATCCGGTGCTTCCGTAACTCCTCTAACGTCATTCTGAGGTGTGTCAAGGAGTCGTATCTCTTCGTTTCCAATCTCGTCGGACCCTAACAGCAACTGGTCCCGAAGTGGTGCCATCCATGTGTTCCATTCTCCTTTATATACTTCACTGTGTCCAAGCCCGAGAAACAGATGGTCACGGACTCGAGTGAACCCGACGTAGAGCATCCGCCAGAATTCTGCTTCCCGTTCTTTCAAATGTGCGTTCAGAGGATTCGGATATTCGAATTGGCCAGTTCGCTCGACTCGGGCATCCGACAGCCAGATTGGGCCAGTACACGAGGGGGGTTGAGCATCATAATCTTCGCTCAGCCATACATTGTCGTCATCGGGACTAGGAATGTTTAGTCTCGGCGGGAAGGGCGTCTCACCTTGGCGCGGACGAAGTGCCATCCCATGCGTTCGACTCGTTAAGAGGCGATCAAGTTGGGTTCGTGGCCAATTAGATCGCGCGAGGAGATCCACCAGAAACACGATCGAGAACTCACGCCCTTTCGAGGCATGGACTGTCGTAAGGGTGATGGTCTCACGATTTTGCTCGTCCGCGAGACGAGTCGTCGTATAATCCGGATCTTCCATAACTGATCTATCTCTGATTGTCGTAAGACGCTCAACGAACTCCCGGTATGGGAGTAACTCGTCTTCTTCCCACTGATCCACGATCTCCCCGAGCAGCCACAGATTTCCATAGCGTTCTAATGCGTCAGTATCTGCGAGAACAACCGTCTCAAATCCTGAGTGCCTGAGGATCTTGTACACGAGGTCGGACTTCGCAGTTTCACGTCCCCATCGTAGGTCATTCCGAAGAGTAGCTAGTCCTTCGAGTCGGTGTTGATCCTCTATCGGGAGGGTATCTGGCCAATCATCCAACAGCGCTCGGAGATAGTACTGCTCACTCGCTAATGCTCGAAGCGTTTCATCAGAAAGCGCGACAAGGGGCGATCGGAGGATACGTACCAGGGAGGGTCGTGAATGGGGGTTTGCAAACCAATCGAGTATGTCGATCATCAACCGAACTTCTGGCTGTTCGAACAGATCGTCGGATGCATCGACCGAGACTTCAAGCCCTCTGTTCCGTAGTTCCTCAGCGTAGATGTGCATGTGCCTTCGTGCTCTGAATAAAAACGTAATATCTCCCGGTTCAGGATCTTCGAGTGTTTGCTCAGAGTTCAGTGGTGAGCGATCGACAGCTATCCCTGCCGTTTCTCCGTGTATTATCGAGAGAATCGTTTCAGCTGCCTGTTGAGCCTCCCCCGTTACCCAGAAATCGCGCTTAGTTTCCCCTCCCATGTCCAGAATGTGAACGTGTGGGTCGTCCGGCTCCGTATTCGGGCGCCGAGCTTCAAGCGGAACATAGTCAATGTCGATGCTTCCGATTCTTCCACGACCATCGTCAGCGAAGATGTCCGCAAATACTCGATTCCCCGTCGAGATAATGTGCGGATGGCTTCGAAAGTTCGATACCAGTGGGAGGTACGTGATACCCGCTGCTTCGACATGCGGAGCCGGGTCGCAATCGGATATCGAATCATCACGAGCATGGTCGATAATGTCGTTGAAAATATTCGGTTCCGCAGAGCGCCATTCATAGATCGACTGCTTGACGTCGCCGATCAGCATGAGTTGGGTGCCGTCTTTCTCTTCGGTTATTAGGTGTGAGAGCACCTCACACTGCGCGTGACTCGTATCCTGAAACTCGTCGATGAAGACGTAGTCATAGCGTTCACTAAGACTCTGCGCCAATACCCCATCCGGGTCCTCAGTTAGCGCCTCCCACAGGAGATACGTTACGTCTGTATGTGAGAGAAGTCCACTTGATCGAGTCAGCTCATCATACTGCTCGTTGAACGTCCGGAGGACGGTTTCAAAGTCCTCGATAATCGCACTCGACCGATCGTACGTATCTCGGACATGGTCGATGAGTTGTTGTTCCATGTCTCCGTCAAGAGGGTCAACCGTTTCGCCCTCGCCGATTTGCATTTCGAGTATGCGATCGATCGTTGCGAGATCTGTAGGGCGGTCTTCTCCGGCATGCATATCCTCAAAGCTCATCCAGAGCGAATCGACTGCACTATCGACCGACCAACAGAACTCACGACATTTCTGCTGAATTCGGTAGACGATCTCACGTACCGATTTGGGTGGATATTCTCGCCACTCCTCAGGAGAATAGGCAGTTTGGAGTCGGCGAAGTTCGCCCGGATGCTCGTTCTGAAGATGTGCGAATATCTCATCAAGGAGCGTCTCGGTCTCGAGCTGACCTCGAACTTCGAAATCCGGAGGCAATCCGATATCGATCGCGATCTCACCTATCAAGTCGTGAAAGAAGCTATCGATCGTACCGATATCCGCTGCAGTCTCGATCTCCCGCCATACTGATCGTGGCAGGGGATCTTGACTGTGGGCATCATGCTCGCGAAGTTGTGCTTTGAGCCGTGTCTTGAGCTCGTTGGCGGCGTCATTCGAGAAAGTAGTCAATAGAATCCGCTCGAATGGACTTCCCTCATTATCGACCTCACGGACGACTGCTTCGGCGACCGTTCGAATAAGCACTGTCGTCTTTCCCGTACCTGCACCCGCGTCCACCACAACCCGTCCCGAATTCTCATGGAACTCGAGGAATACAGCCGCCTGGTCCGGTTGGAGCTGATTACTTGCAGGTCCCGTCGCAAGGGTAGTTATCTCCTCAATTCGGTCAAGGTTTTCTGAGATGTTTTCATTGCTCATCGTCGGTCCTCCTGAAGCGGCACTCGACACAATTCGCGGTACACGCAGTTCTCACAGCCATTCAAGTCGGTGACAAAGGCCGGCTCTGTTCTGAACTCGACCCCGGGACTTGGACGTAGGCGCCGGACGTGATGTTCGATATCGCTCCGCCAGCGAGAAACAGTGTCGTTGTACTCGTCAGTAGTAATCCGTCTCAATGAGGGTTCGACAGACTCACTGTCCCCATACGGCACGCTATCATCTACAACGAGATGGCCTTGTCTGGCATCTGGCCGTGTCTGACCTTGTTCGTATAGTAGGAATCCTGAGGTCTCATTGCTTTGTATTGCAGCCGTGTGTAGTCGGTGATCCAGGATATGCTTCGTTGTATAGGAGCAGTCATCGTATCGCTCACAACTTTGACAAAGATCGTCACATTGCTCGTCCCGAGAAGGGCGATTCCCTCCGGTCCAGCACTGTTTCAGCGCTCGCTCTGCGTAATGTCGTTCACGAACCGAGAATACCGGAAGCGAGCCATCAGAGAGCGTGTCGATTCTGTGTGGGGGGAGCACTACTTCGGTCCCGCTGATCGGTACTGGATCGGGATCGTCCTCCCAATTCCACCCACGATCGATACTGTGGTCGAGTTCTCGTTGTACCTCTTCCCACTCAGCGTACAGTGAGGGCAATAGTTCACGGGGGAGTTTTGGCTCAAGATCCTGGAACCAATCACGCAATTCACCCCTGGATGCAAAGCTATCGAGATCATGCTGACGGTCGGGTAGTAAGTCGGAGATGACCCGTTTCATCCCTGTACTGAAGCTCTCATCAGCCTGTTGACTGTGGATAACTGCAGGTAGCTCGCCAAACCGACTCGTTGGTACTTCACAATACTGTTCGGGAATTCGATCGCGCTCGATTTGATCTCCATCGAAATTAAACATCAGCTGATAGTAGTAGAACTTGAGCTCACACTGAGCGAAGAGATCGATCTCGTGCGATCTCATCGGACCACCGACAATATCCTCGAGCGAGAGCGCACCGTCGAATGCTGGTTCGTCAGGATCGACGAATATCGAGTAAATCGGTTCTATGTAGCGATCGATGCGTGGGCCAACGAACTGTTCGAGTGGATCTACAGAGGTTCGAAACGCGAGATGGTGAAACTCGGCTTGCTCTATTCGAGGCCCGGCCGTGTGCTCTACATCCGCAGCATGAAACACGTACGAGCGCAGGAGATCTCGCTTAGATGCTCGCTTCCAGGTATCCGGCCATGATTCCCCATCTCGTGGCGTTGGGAGCCACTCATCAAGTCGAATTCGTGTGACGTACTCGTCTTCTATCGGATCAGGATCGAGGAAGTCAACGAACGGTGACCACGCTACTGGGTCATTCTCGGAATCGAGATAGAACTGCGTGAGTGTGAGCTCACCAGTGCAGGTACTGAGGGCCGCTGCGTAACTATCGAGGTCTTGCTCGTATTGATCGAGTTTTGATTCGTAGTACAGATAGGGGACGTCGCTCTCTTCCGCTCTCGTTGCACGTGCAGTCGCTTCGTGTAGCTTCTTATGCGTAAATGTCGGGGTTGAGAGCTCAATCGGGAACTCCTCAGTTGACAACCCGACAATGAAAAGATGCTCGGCTTTTCGAAAGTCGATAAGCCCCGCATCACTGATCGTGACCGCGTTACCGTCCCGATTAGTCGACCAGAAGGGCTCGGAACCGATGACGTCACCGAGGGCTTGTCCAACCACATTCCAGCTGGGGTTGAGAGTGTCGAACAGTTCGAGAATGTGATCGTAGTAGATCTCGAGCGTTTCCCCTCTGTCTCGAACCCGTTCTACATGGGAGGTCTGGTGTTCGCTGTTAATATCTGTCCTCGTCGGATCGACAGCTGGACCGGATGGACTCTGTATCGGATCGTTTGCGATACACCATAGATGTGGCCACAAGAGGTCCTGGAGAAATTCTCGAAGCTCAGCACCTCTCACAGGCGGCGTCTCTTTTTGTTCGAGTACCCATTCGAGAAACACAGCTAACTGACTCCACTCATCGCCATTGCTCTGCTCTCCAGTTGCGAACGATAACCAGTCCTCAATAGAGCGGGGTCCTTCGTCCTGTTCAGCAGCGTGCAGTTGTTGCTCTATACGGAGAAAACGGCTATCGGACATTGGCCACTGCCCCTCATTGTCTATTGCGTGGTCGGGATGGCAGTACCCGAGTCGGAGCGGATCGGTCACCTCTGTATGGGAGACATCGAGGCGATCGGTGACTGCAGCCTCTATTAGATCAACGGTCGCCTTCACGAATCGATAGGATGGGAGATATGCCATTGGGCGGCGAGTCTCAACGTGGTACGGGATTTCATTGTTCGTAAATACGTCCTCGATGATCGGTCGATACTGATCGACGTTCCGAGCAACAACAAGCATTTCTTGTGGTGAGACATCACCAGCCAGTAACTCGCGTACCTCTGAGACGAGACGCTCGATTTCACGTCGACGATCCGGTGCCTCTATTAACTCAACCGATTCTGGCGGGTGATCTCCGTGGAAGCCTCCCGTGGCAACCTCGAGCATCGCGTTCCCTGCAGCGCTCGTGTCTGAATCCCACTTGGACCCTGAAGAACGGGGTACGGGCTCTAAGCCGACATTCGCTAAACGATCGAAAAGAGTCGCCCGGGTCCCTTCCTCGAAAAAGAAGTGAATGTCCGGTAGACCTTCTAGCTCTGCAATGGTAGCGAAAAATCGGAGCGTTGGATTGTCGAGGATATTGACCGTCGCAACGGCGACCCACTCGATGTGAGCGAACGCACTTGACCAAACGTCGGAGAAAACATGCCGAGCTTCTCGAACTAAGTGACTCCGAGAGAGGAAAACGCCATCTGGAAGCGAAGCCGTTCGGTCGAGGAGATCATCATGGATAGCATCGAACGCTTTGAGTGTCCGTTCACTTCTGTGTCGTGCGAAGCCATCAGAGAGTCCCGTAGCTATTTGCAGGATATCATCGAAGTCTTCCCCTGCGTCTGTACAGCGGTAGTACTCGTTGAGCTCTGCAAACAACTCCTCCAGATAGGTATCTTCGGTCAGTCGCTCGATCTTGGCAAACGAATGCAGTTCATCTGAGCAATGGCCATCTCTGGCGGATTCAATTACTTCTCCGAGTAGCCGAACATGTATATGCCGATTCAGGATGCTGGCTTGTCCATAACGCTCCCTTACGAGCACTTTCGCGAGATCTTCGATGGATGAGTACGTTGCAGCCTGCTCAGGAGGGACCGAATCAGAGACAAGGGTCCTGATGAGATTCTGTCGGGCGATTCGTCCCTCGAGGAGACAGAGCCCGTTCGCAGTATCGCCTAACTCGTGCGGTGATGACTTATTCCAGCGATCAATGAGAAACGATTCCAGTGACCCCTGTTCGACAAATACACCCATTCATCCTGCCAATGGAAGTTGATATTCTTTAATGTACGTGTCCGGGTACCAAGGTCCGACCCATTCATAAACTCTGGTTTTATTCGACTTTTTAGTAGGACATCAAACTAATAAGGCCGTTTACGCTCTCATACGCAGTATATATTGCCGATTGATTACGCACTCGCCTGCACAGTTCGAAGCCCCTGCTGTGCCGATTCTTAAGCGCACTCTGCATTTTGAGCGCTTTTGTTCTGACTTGATTGAAATGGGATAGCTCATCCCGACATCCATTTCAGCGTCGAATTATGGCGCTGGAGATAATTTCGATCCGGATTTAACGTAGACATCGTTAGCGTCTCACCAGCCCGGCCGATAAGGATTCGTTGTAGGATTTCACTTTGGGTCTCGAACTCCGGGTTCACCTGAATCCGGTACTCCTCATCGATGGTACAGTCCTCGATCGAACGCGGCATGATGTGTTTTACCCAAGGGAATCACATTCCTCAGATCGGCTCTGATATTTGGATATTCGCTCCAAGAAAGCACGTGTGCTACGTCCAGCAATGCAGGATGATCGATTCCGGAAACAGGACAGGTCGTATTGTACTCAGACAGTACTGTAGCTCGAAATTCGGGATCCATGGAGCGAGCCTGTACGGTCGTTTCATAAACACCGGTAGCGATGGCGCTCGAATCAGCGCAAGCTACATTGTACGACGAACCAGCCCACTGCTCAACGGAGTCGCTTATGAATCCATGTCCATCTTCAGTGAGAACATAACTATTGTCCTCTTTCCGAACCAAGCCGAGACTTCGAAGCCAGTTTACCCGCTGAATTGCCATATCTGTGTTCGCTGGATCCCATCCAAGATCAGGATGAGTATCAAGCTGTTGCTGACTGATCTCTCTGATCGTCATTGGGCCGACTGAAAGTGCATAAAGCAAACTACGGAGTCCAACGTTCCGCCTGCACATGATTTCGAGAAGTGTATCGGTCGTCTGGTCCGTAACATACGCCTTCCCTTCTTGACCAAGTTTCCACGCTGTCCCCTCTAAAACAATGAATCCAACATCTTCGAGGTAATCAACTCGGCGCGCAATTGACTCTCTACTCGATACCTGCTCAAACGTGCCTCTATGCCATCCAACTAACTCATCAACACTCGGCTGATGGGTGTGAACAAATCGAAGAATTCTGTCAAGGGTATCAACGTAGCTGGTAGCTCCGCCGAACATCGGAACAACGCCTCGGAGCGGCTTTCGAGACATCTCATTCTCCCATTGGAAGTCATCTATATGACCGTTTGGGAGACCACTATCTATCGGGATCTTGTCTATCAACTATAGAGTGACATTCATACTGTTTGAACTCAAGTACAGGACGAATGTCTGTAATCTGGCTGACGAACGCAAGTCCGACTATTGAGGCGGTGGTGAATCCCTTGATTGCTGCATGCGATGAGGGTGTGATTCCAGAGGAAATTCGTATGCTATCGAACCCCGGACTGGTTGAAACGACCAAATATCTGGTTCCACTGCTCGAGGACATCGTCGCCGCCTACGACGTTTCACCGACTGTGACTGTACACGAACTGGAATCAGAAACACAGTATAGACAGATCATGTCTTTTTACATTGACGGGATTTCGGATGCCCGAGCTCAGTCAGTTAGTGTAGCAGTCAATTTCACACCCGGACGGAAGTTTATGTCCGCGATCGCGTTCCAGGTTGGCTTGCAGTATGAAGCAGATCACGTCTATTATCTCCATTTGCAGTCAGTCGATCACGGCCGGTGCTATCCTGATATTCCACGTACAAACGCCGAGTTAGTGGATTTCGCGGAGATGGTCTAATGTACGTCTCTCGTAAACACCTCCTGTCCGTTTTGAACGCGCTGTACGATTCGGGTACGACTAAAATCTCCGTCAAGCACCCTTGTGAGACTATTGGAGAACTTTTTCGATTCGATCTTGAAGACAACGGTATCGCGACCGTCCGTTTCACCCAGGGAGCAGTAACCTACCAGGAAAATCGGGAGGCAGTCGAGATCGAACACGGTTCACAGGTATTCGAGGATCTCCCCGACGAGAACAGCTATATCCGGGGCGTGATCGGAGGAGGATTGCTTCCCTTAGAGAACCACGACGATCTTCTCGAGTTCGTTCGGCGTCGTGGCTATCCTGATCTCGAAGCAGGTCATTCCCCGATCATGATCGGACTCGATACGAATCTCATGGGCTTTCGTATCCCGGAGGTTCTCGATATCGATCCGAGAACGGGTAGATCCGATGCGAGTGATCGTCCCGCTACGACCGGTTACGCACTCTCGAAAGGGGTGAAAAAAGAACTCGATTGGCATTACAAACACTACGAAACGAGGCGTCTCACCGAGGCATTTGGCGAGGAGTTCGCGCGACTCCAGAACCAGCCCGCAGGCGACAATCGCGAGGGCTTTCTGGGACTCTATGAATTCCGTCGACTCGCCTCACGCAGGACGGCGGATCTCGTACCGGCCGAGGACACCGACGAGATCGGGACTGGAGATGAGGAGATCATCGAAGCCTACCGCCAGTACGATATCGGGAATAGAAAGCGAGTGCTTCTGTTCAGCAACGATTACGGCTTCATCGACAACGCACAGGAAGCCGGAGTGTGGGCTCATCACGTCTCGTTTCCGATCGACTTGCCACGAACCACAACGGCATCGTGGGAAGACGTGGCGAACGCTCTGTATGTTCTCGCTGTCCAGTTCGGTGTCCTTCAACTCCCCAAAATAACGCTGTATGGAGTCTGGGACGGGAAAACAGGAAAACACTGGCAGGACGAAAAAGTCGAGGTTGATGTTCGAAGCCCAGTCATCGAACCAAAACTCGGACGGGCTATTCAAATCGTGGAGCGATTCGATCAACGATGACCGTCAGAATCGCTATAGAGACCTGAACAGCCGTATACACTCTCAGGTCCCGTTATTCAGAGGTTGGTCGTGCTCATCGTCCAGCGAGTACCATACCCTCACTCCCCTATTTCTGGCGGGAGTTGCGCTTCAATCGGCTCTCCAGTCCCTTCGTAAATCCAGATCACATTATGAACATCGAGCATGGTCATCCTCTGATCTGATCCAAGTTCCCGAAGCGCTTGCTCGAGTTCATTACGAAGGGTCCGCAGTGCGTGGATGATGACCGCATACTGTTCTGGTCGGAATCCCGATTTGAACTTTGGGAGCGTGCTCTTGTCTGTGAGAAATGTCGCCGTCTTCTGTGGGGGTAAGCCAACGTGCTCGTCCGGATGGGCTACCATCAGTAATGACGTCGCCATTCGCTGAATCGATCCCGGACTCCTGTCGTTTTCATCGACGAGGTGGATCGTATGCGCTTTGAACGCTGCCAATCGTTCCATGACGTCCTCCGAGTCGTCAAAGAAAAACGAGAGCAAAGCACTGGACTCCTCAGGATTCTCGACGAAACGATCTACGACGTCATTCCAGACGTAGGTTCCCCACTGACTCCCCATCAGATACGTTGCTACTGGTTTGCTGATTGGTGCTGCATCGCTACGAGTGAGTTCGTCGAAAAGCGGTTCAACATCTTCTGGCTTGAGATCTTCAAGCGTGAACTCGCTTCGAATTGACTCATCGATGTATGTGGCGTAGGCGTCCTTCCAGTTTTCCCAATGGGTTCCACCCCAGTAATCTGGTCGATTCTCCCTCCCGTACGCTCCGTTCGCTTTCGCCCATGCATAGGCATAGACCACTGAGGTCTCATTCTGCAATGAGACAGATTCAGTGCGTTCTGACACAGCCTCCCGACCGCCGTGTACCGCACGGTAGAACCGCTTGTACGGCCCTTTGAGTTCCGCAGAGACGTCCTCAGCCGAGAGGGTCAAGAGTGCGTGGAAGAACTGCTCGAGTTCGATGCGTATCGTGGTCTCGTGAGGGGTTCCGGAAGTTGGATGGCCGATCTGGTCGGTGTAATACTCCCTGAACTCTCGTAACGAATTCATCCGATCCTCGAACGAGCCAGAGACATCTACTCCAAGCCCTTTGAGCCCAGTTGTGGCCTCCTTGGTTAGAATCACTGGCTGGTCAGCGTTCAGCCGAGTATAGACTTCCCAGAGAGCCCAGTTCCACATGCGTTCCGACCAATCCTCATTATACACATCTGCTTCGGAGAGTTCTTGAAAGAAGTCAGCTAGAGTCTGGATCTCTTCGTTGAATGAGTGCAATACGAGTTGTGGGCCTGGGTTCTCGTACGCTGTAATCGCATCCTCTCTCCAGAGTTCGAGAAACCGTTCTTCTGAGGGAGATTCCAGAAACGCATTCATCCGAGTATTGAATATCGTCTGCCGATTTTCTCGTAGATTGAACCCAGGTCCGGATGGCTCACTCCGAATCAATTCTTTCCACCCCTGTAGAAGTCCGTCAGTACTCGGTCGGAATACAGCCATTGCTCTATAATGTCCTTTTTGAATATTAAATGAGGTAGTTGTCTCAACTCTGGGTTGTCAGAATGATCCACCCAGGTTGTTATAGAGATGACCGTTCGAATGGACGACGGCCATTGGTTCACCCGAAGCTGATAACTTACTGGTTGTGCAGTTCGCGTGCTCGCTTAAGCCGTCGATCCATATCATCTTTCGGGTCATTCCCCACAGACCTGTAGGCGTCTACATACCGTTCTAACACCTGAATCTCGTCTATATGTCTTCCCTCTTTTCGATAAACGATTGCTAGGTGTTCATAATAGGCAGGAGCAATTGCGGCAAACCTGTAGCCTTGGTTTTGTTCCCACTCTGCTTCGGCTTCTACAAAATCGATACACCAGAGTAGAAGCTGTTCTACCTCGTCGTGACGCTTCTCACGTTTCAGCTGTTTCACGTCCTCGACTGCCTCCGTATAGTGCGAATATGGATATTCATCAGATCTCTCCTAAACCCAATTATCCGTCGATAGGCCACTCTTGTTGTCGGGTGCGCCCCTAGCGTCTCCATCTGACGAGCTTCGAAGAAGTCGCCATACTTTTCGGAACATGCTGTCAACGGGTCCTCAACCAGTATATACTCACCTCTCCTTTTTAGAGTGACATTTCCGTTCAAATCAACCTGCTAAGCAGTGCTGATTGCATAGGATCTCGGATCGGTCGTTTTCAAACCAACGTTGCCTGATACTCTGCTCCAAACTCACGGGGTACTGGGAGTTCTTTCAGCACCTTCGATTGAAGCCGGTAGTAGCCGTTTGCTGCTCGCTGGCAGTTTGCCTCCAACCAAACGCGTGCTTCCGGTCCGTTAAGATACTCCGCGAGCTCTCGATGGTCGACGTGATCTTCTGGAATGAGATAGTAAACCGTGTGACGCGGAACGACCTCACCCGATTCATCGATCCAGAACTTTGGCTCCTTGGCAATATCTTGACAAAGGATTTTGGGTTGGAGTATATCATCCAACGGTGGGCGTTCGTGCCAGGCGTACCACGCTCGGTGACCGTTTTGATAGCAATATCGATCTTCGAGACGGTCTCTGTGCATCTCGGCCCATTGGCCGAAATCACCTAACTCGTCTTCATCGATAAGCGAACCATCTTTGGCATATGGAGAGATGAACACGCTTCCGCAATCGGGGCCGTCGTTCAACTGAAGCTGCTTTCCCGATGTGGTGGGGTACGTCCACTCATCGAGAAGCTGCGGTGGAACTTCCTCCCGGTTCTGGACAAAAAGCCCATCTGCTCCAGTGGCGACACCACAGCTAATTCGGCTACAGACCTCTCCAAGCGTCACGCCTGTCTCGAGGTCAGAAAGATCTACTCCCCGTATCTGACTCGCCCAACTGGACCCATCTTTCGGCAGAACAACTGACGAAGAGGTGCCGTCTCGACGAACGACCCGAGTCTCCTCTGAGCCTTCTTGCGTGATCGTGGTGATCGTCGGATAAGCAGTGACCCCATCAAACGAGTCTTCTGCCACATGCTCGATCTCCTCGATTGAGTACGATTGAAGAAGCTTTCTCAGTGGCGCTGCACTACCTACATATTCGAACTTCTCCGGTGTAACGAAGACGAGAACACCATCGTCAGTGAGCTTCGTGAGTGCCTGTTCAAAAAAGAGAGCATAGAGATCGAATCGACCGGTAGCGGTGTCAAATCCACCTTTGTATCGCGTTTTTTCCTTCTCGTCAAGGTCTTCTATTGGAACATATGGTGGGTTTCCAATGATATATTCGAATGAGTCCAAATCAGAGAGATCGCGAAGGAAATCACGTTCCATAATATCCACTGTACGTTCGGCGTGAAGTTCTTGTGACTCGGCGAGCAGTTCCGGATCGAGTTCGACTCCAATACCATCGGGCACTGCCATGCCTTCACGTTCGCAAAACCGCTCAACGGCTGCAACAAACGGTCCGGTTCCCATTCCGGGATAGAGAACCCGATCGCCCTCTTTCGGAGTGCGAATTGAGAAGAGCTTCTCTACCATCGAATCTGCAAGTTCAGGTGGGGTTGGAACATGCCCTTTCATCTGCTAAAACTGCTGCCCCTTAGTACTTAAATGTATATATCACTCGAGTGTGACCGGCTTCATCGCTTGCTTCGTGAGATCCCCCATTCTTCTAATTTATTGACTAGAAGATTTAATTCGTCTTGGAAAAAAGCAGCATGGATTTCAGCCGCACTGGATTCATACAACATCTTACGTAATTCCGCTCTGTTTCGTCGCTCTATCTGCCGCCCAACATGCGCAACGGCTACAAACTTCGCATTGGGGAAATGGATCTCCGCAGCCCGGGCCTCTGAACCAAATTCTTTGAATCTTTTTTTGTAATCCCGAGGCTGTATCACCCGGACCTCACCAATCACTTCGTATGGCTCCGTATTTGGAACTACAAAGTCAGGTTCTCCAGGAAGTGAGTTTCCCTTAAAATTTGAAAAACCACAAGAATCAAGATATTCTCGTACATCTCGTTCATACCGTGCCCTGACGTGTCGTCTCTGATCATTCTCCCACATTTTCACGAACGTATAGAGTGGTGTCTCTAGATAGAGATTATCAGGTAAGAGGTCAACCATGGCATTGGCAAATATGATTGCTTCCTCCTCAGTGTAAAAGTCAGATTTTCGGGTACGAAATCGATTGAAATTCGCGACACCATAGAGACGTTCGAGTTCGCGATCAGGGACCCCCGCTATCTTTTGAAAGAACGGAATCATTGTATCCCGGTCAGCGTGGATCGCCTCTAAGTATGTATCCTGGTCAGCTTCTCCAAAGAAAATCATGTCTACCCCATTTTTTGTTCTTACTTCGAAATGCTCTCGGAGGGTTTGTTCTACATCCACTAACAAATGATCGAGGTCTGTGTACAATTCGGGTAACTCATCGAGATTCGGTTTCGGATACTCTACCATCAAAGACGGCAATTCATTCCTGGTTGAAATAGTCCAGCGATAGTGTTCTGCGGAATTCGCGACTTTCGCTTAAAAAGGTTTGTCAACGAGTTTTCTATTTGAATACATCGCAAAACTATTTTTACTATCATTACCGGCATATAGTATGTGTCCACCTCCGACCGTTCTCTTAGGATCTGAATTTCAGTCACTTCGTCAAGAAGCGTTCAACCGCGCTGAATCGCTCGCAGGAGTCCACCCCGAAAGCGTTCTCTATATCGATGACAATGCGAATCATCATCGAGAGATTACTGACGCGTGGGCGGAAGATCACCCACCTCTTCGCCTACACCTACTCACGTTCTCGAGCGTAATCCAGGAGTGCTACGAACGACGCTTCGGACCGGCAGATCTGCTCTCGATAAACAACCGTCGTCAGCTTATCGCACAGGCGCTCAGAGATATAGACGGTGAGGTCCCACTCGATGACCCCCATCTCCACCGCGAGTCGATCATGGAGCTGTTCAACGCCCTCGAAGCGGACGGATACAATACACCACTTACTATCCAATCACTCATCGATTCACAAGGAGTCTCCTCAGAAGCGTCTGAGACTGTCCTCACGGCGTATGAACGATACGCGACTCTCAGGACCGATCTGCTAACCGATGGGCTCTATACACTCGGTGGGGCCTATGAGCGTCTCCTCAGCGATGAGGTCGACATCGAGTCGTTGCTCAGCTCCGTTGATGTCGTTGTACTCTCGGGATTCTACGAACTGACCACTCTTCAGCGAGCGTTCATCGAGAAATTAGCCGGGTCATTGCCAATGGTCGTCATCCTCCCGGCAGTCGATACAGACGCATCAGTGGAAAGTGGGGCGAACGAAGCGATCAAAGACGCCCTCGAGTTCTATGAAACATTAGACGCAGAGTTCCACCAGCTAAAACGTGAACAACCGACGGCGCTCTCTGCGAGCGCCGGTGCGATGTATGATCCGAACGTCACAGGACGCATCGATCTCTCAGACGCATCGATCGAATGGCAGACTGCAGCCACTCCGGATCGAGAGATTAGACAGATAGCAGGGCAGATCCGCGCAAAGCTCGCGGACGGCGTTGATCCAACCGAAATCGTCGTTGCGATCCCGGGGTTGATCTCATACCGAGAGCATTTCCAAGATTACTTCGAAGCGGCGGATATCCCAACGGCACTCGTCGTTAACAAGCTCCTGTATCAGACCGCTGTCGGCCGGGCAGTACTGGATCTCCTCGAGCTATGTACCGGAGTACAGCGCTCAGACATCTTCACCCAGCTCCTGGCGAATCCCTTCGTTACACTTACCCACGGGCTTGGTACATCCGAGGCCGAACTCTCACGACGTGCTCGCTTACTACCAACGACCGATGTCGAGGTCTTTCTCAGTGAACTCGACGCCGATACGAAAGCGGTGCTCGACGACTTTCTCGATGCGTGTTCAGAGGTAAGTTCACTCCCCGGGACCGATGGCGCTCAGACGTTCGAGACCCTCATCGACCGTCTCGGAATCGAAGACGCACTCGCGGACCTCGAATCCGAGCAGAACGTATACGATGCCCAGATGGAACATCGATCGTTCGGGCAGATCCAGCAGGTACTCGACTCCACTGCGTACGTTTGTGAGCTTACGGACGTCGATGATCCGGTGGAACTGATCGATGAAGAGCTACAGACACTCCGGATTCCACCGCCACGACAACCGACTCGCGGGGTCGTCAGCATCATCGGGCTTGAAGACGCATATCTGAGCTCGTACTCTCATCTCTATCTGGCGGGACTTACGGAAGCTGATTTCCCAATCCGGCCGGATCGCCCGATTTACTTCCAAACGCTGGTTGACGAACTCTCTTCACTGTCGTTCAGTCAGCCACGTCTCGAAGCGCGGTATCAGTTTGCGACGCTGGTATCGAGTGCTGACTCGGTCGTTCTCTCGACACCGAAGGCCACCTTCACTGACGAACCGCTCCTCGAATCATCGATTCTCGATGAGCTCTGTCGCGTAAGCACCCTCGAAGCGACCGAACCCCAGCAATCGATCTGCACTCGAGAGGATCTTCAGCGAGCGGTCAACCAGCTCGGTTCACCGACTGAGATGCATGCGGCTGTCGATGCTGCGATCGAACGTGCAGACTTCACCGCTGATTGTGGTAAGTGGCTACAGGCGGGCACCGACTGTACTGCGAACCGAGCTTCTGCGGGTCTTACAGAACACGACGCACAGATCGACCCTGAACGGATCGAGTCGCTATATCCAACAGCAATACGAGAGCCCTACAGCCCTACCCGTCTGAAAAAATACGCTCAGTGTGGGTTCAAGTTCTATCTGAATCAGGTACTCGATTTCGACGAACCGGAGGAGTACAACCTCGAACCGGATGCGTTGGAACTCGGATCATTGCTTCACGATATCCTCGAGCGGTTCTTTACCGAGCTTCAATCCGAACAAGGAGAACCCGTCGACCTCCGAGCGCATTCGATCTCCGAGTTGGAGTCAAAATTAGCGAGCGCTGCCTTCGTCGAGATAGACGACGCTTCGCTCCCCTACAACGATCAGTTCTACCGCCAGTGGCTCGAACAGCTACTCGCTGGCTTAGCGACCCCCGAGGAGAATCCATACTACGGCGAGAATCGAGCTCATGGCGGCGATGATCGGGGGCTCTTGATTCGATTTCTCGAAGAAGAGTATGAGAACCGGTCGGATACCCCAATGCTGTTTGAGGCCTCACTCGGTGTGGGTGCCGATGAGGAACACCTGGCTCTTGAGACACCGAGTGGTGATTCGATCACCGTTCGTGGGGTTATCGACCGAGCTGGCGTGAAAGCTGATGATGATGGCGCTCCGGAAGGGATCGTCTATGACTACAAAACTGGGAATCCAAAGGTGAAAAACACTCTCGATGGAATCGAGTTCCAGCTCCCGCTGTACGCGGCGGCCGCGAAACCGGCACTCGAGAAGCACTATGGGAACTCAATAAAAACGGTCGACAGCGGGTTCTATCAAATAAAGCCTCCGGCGACGCTTTCGAGTACCCGATCCTGGACGCTTAGAAAGTACTTCGATCGTACCGATGAGCCAGAAGTGGAGTTCGAACGGTTTCACAACGAGGTGATTCCTGAGCGACTCGGTACGATTGCAGCGGCAATCGGAGACGGCGTCTTTCACACGACGATAGTTGACGAACAAACCGCGGGCTGTCGGTACTGTGATTTCAGTGAGATTTGTGATGTTCGACCGCATCGTCGTCGAGACGTTGTTGAGACGATCACTGAGACAGAGAACACAGTGTACGTTCCCGAGCAAGCGGAGAATCGTTCGTATCTAAAGTCCCTCGGAGGTGATGCCGATGAGTGAACGAACCGATCTCGATGACGAGTTCGAATCTGGCTCGAACTCTGAGTCCGACTCCGGTTCTGATTATGGGGAAAAAAGAGAGACTGAAAGCGAAGATGAATCCGAATCAGCGGGATTCGAGCTTACCGAAGAGCAGAAGACTGCGTTAGAACTCGATAGAAATCTCGCGATTACCGCTGGTGCTGGAACAGGAAAGACGACGACGCTCACTCAGCGCTATCTCCGGATTCTCGAAGAACGTCCGGATACGAGTCCATCAGAGATAATCACGATCACATTTACGGAGGACGCAACAACCGATCTTCGACGAAAGATCCGGGAAGCAATAGCTGAGAAGCTCGACACAGCTGGACCGAGTGAGTATCAGACCTGGCGAGAGTACAAAGACGATCTCGAAGACGCGTATATCCACACGATACACGCATTCTGTGCCAGGCTCCTCCGCGAGCATATCACCGATGTCCCGGTCAAACCGGACTTCGATACCCTCGATGAAACGGATGCAGATCTTCTCAGCCGTGAGGTCGTTCGACGTACTGTTGAGCACTTACTCGACTCGGATGGTCCAGATATCGAGCGATTGGCACGGCTCTGGAAGCGAAGCCAACTCGAAGACATACTCGTATCGCTCATTGATGAACGCCCGGTAAGCGTTCACTGGCTCGATCGGTGGGAAGACAGCACTGAAGAAGAGTATCTCGAGTATATTTGGGAGCGCTTTCACCCGGTTACACCAGAGAGAGCAAAAACAGTATTCGAGGATCCACGTATTGACGCTGCGTTCACGTCGCTCCGAGAGCTCGCTCGTGTAGGTCCGGATGTAGACGATGGAGATGCAGGTTGGGAGCGAGCGAAACGCCTGCTCGACATCGAGACATCGTATGCACCGTTTGAAGAACAGACTGCAATACTCGAAAAACAATGGGCGCTGAACGATCTTGCTGATGCATTAACGACGAGTGACGGCGAGGTATACGGCCAAGACTACCGGTACTTCGGAGCGAAATCTCGATGGAACGAAGAGAGCGAGCGCCAGCAACTCGAAGACTCGGTATCCGTCATACTCAATCATCTCGACCCGGCATCCATAGACTACCTCGAGGACGCAGCAATCGAACGCAACAGCGCTCCGTATGTTCTTGCGCTCGCTCGTGTCTTTCGAACGGTCTTCACCGCCTACGAAGAAGAGAAAGCAGAGCGAAATGCCCTCGACTATCACGATCTCATCGAGATCACTGTTCGATTCCTTCGGACGAATTCTACGGTACGATCAGAGCTTCGTGGTCGATTCACCTTCGCAATGGTCGATGAGATGCAGGATACCGATCTGCTTCAATGGGAGTTGATCCGCCTTCTCGCAACACCGGATGGTGAGTCATTCGATCCAGAAGCGCTCAACGTCTTCCTCGTTGGCGATGAGAAACAGAGTATCTACTCGTTCCGCGGGGCGGATGTGACGACGTTTGCGACGGCTCGCGAGGAGTTACTCGGCTCATCGGACGTCGACACAGAGCTCAGTAGCAACTTCCGAACGGTCTCCCCAACGCTTGAGTTCCTCAACGGGCTGTTCGAGCACGTGTTCTCTCCAGAGGGGGAGGAGTACGAACCGTTCGAAGCGAAACCACAACCGCTGACAGAGGCACGGATCGATGGCTCCGAGATCGACGGGACTGTCGAGTATCTCGTTGTCCCCGATGACGATATCGAGGCACTGCACGAACCAGGCTACTTAGAGAGTGCACCACAGTTCGAGGATTCGGGTGAACGACAGGCGCATGCAATCGCTGCCAGGCTCACTCGGCTCTTCGATAAGCCACCGATGGTGTATGACGAAGAGACTAAACAATCCCGACCGGCAGAACCACGAGACGTAGCGATCTTACTCCGCACTCGAAATCGATTAAAGGCCTATGAACGAGCACTCGATACGTTCGATATCCCCTACGTGACGATCTCCGGAACCGGCTTCTACGATACACCGGAGATCACTGCTCTGATTAATCTCCTCCGAGTTCTTGAAAACCCCCACGACGAGATCGCACTGTATGGCATTCTTCGATCTCCCCTATTCGGGTTCACTGACGAGACGCTTGCCGAGTTGTTTATCGAACCGGCGGGAAGCGAATCGGAGTTAGATGAGTCGGATACCGAGCGAACGGACCCGGAGAAACGTACACTCTGGAGTGCGCTTGAAACTGCTGATGGAGAGCTACGAAAAGCATACGAACTGCTCTGTGAGTGGCGGATTTGTGCTGCAACAAGCGGTACTCCCTCCGAAACGAGCACGCTCCCCTGGGGACGACTTCTCTCTCTGGTGATCGACGAGACAGGATATCTCGCTGCGATCGGTGCTGATGAACGCCCACGACAGGCGGCAGTGAACGTTAATCGGTTCCGAGAACAACTCCGCTCCTGGGAGGAGGGAGGTGTGAAGACCGCCTCACAGCTTCTCACGCTTATCGAACGTCGGCTTGAAGTCGACAGCCATGCCGGCGAAGCAACCATTCCTGAGGACTCCGACGGGGTTGAGATCCGTACGGTCCACTCCTCGAAGGGACTTCAGTTTCCGATCGTAGTCGTCCCTGATCTCGACCAACAGTTTAATCAGCGTCGTGCTATCGACGGCAACGGCCAGGTCTACTTTAATTCAGTTTCCCCTGACCAAAGCGACGTCTCCGAACCGCTCGTCGGGATCAAAGCGCCTGATCCAAGTGATCCGTACAAGAAATCCGACACCATCGCTCGACGAGCGGTCAAACGAGAAGCCGATCGACGAGAGCGTGCAGAGTACCGACGAACGCTCTATGTCGCATTGACGCGTGTCCGAGACCACCTCATTTTCAGCGGAGTGAGCGAGCTCGAATTCGGCGAGGATAGGAGAATTCAGTTCGAGACGTTTGATGAGTCCTCGGAAGCGAAATGCTGGCAAGCGTGGGTTCAGCCGGTGGTCTGTCCATCGGAAAGCGAGATTCTCACGTCACTACCGGACACGTACGCGACTGAGCTGACGCTCGATGGCGCTCGGTACACGGTTCGTCTTCCACCGCGACCGGTAGCAGAGTGGCGTGCTATCGACACTGAGGATACGAAAGCCTCCCCAATGATTGAGGTCCCTGTTCCACCGGCGTACGAAACGCCGAGGATTCTCTCTGCGACTCAGTACTGTAAGCACGTAGCAGCGGACGCCTCTGACGACATATTCGCACACGAACCCGCAAAAGAGAGTGCGGCTACCTCAGCAGGTGAACCTACCCAGACCGATTACGACGGGCTTTCACCGACTACGTTCGGAACGATCGTACACCGACTGTGTGAGCGTCGCCCCCCAAGATCGGACCGGAGAGATCGGGTTTATCAGTTGAGCGAAGGAGCAGGCGAGAAACCCACCGAATCAGATATCGAGCAGATCCTCGAGCAGACAACACGAGCGATTGAACATGTAGACACATACCATGCGTCAGACTCAGTTCTGTCTACGCATGATGAGCTATCCGTTAGAGCACAGTTTGAAGCTCATGAGATCGTCGGTGATATTGATCACTTGATCGTCACCCCAGAGAGCTACCACATCATCGATTACAAGACGAACAGTCTCTCTCAGCGAACGAGTTCTGAGTTAGCTCGGTACTACTGGCCCCAGTTAGAAGCATACGCTGTTGCTTTGAATCAGAACGATCCCTCAAAAGATGTGAAGTTGTCACTCTATTTCACCGAAGAGAGTACAGCCGAAACTCGAGTGGTCCCTGCAGCAGAACTCCACACGCTCCGAACAGAAATCGAAACGACGCTCACGCAGCTCTTAGGAACGCGCTGATACTCGTGAGAATTTCAGAGGACGCCGACGGCATCACTGTGTTTCAGGTATGAGATCCACGTGTCGAAAAGTCACACGAAGACGTTCTCCGGCATCAGTTCTGAGTTGGTAACTATACGAATCAAGCTCACGACCCGTTTCCCGATCGAGATCATCACAGAACACCCGGTGGACGGTACACACCAGATCGTCATACCGCGTATCAGGATCATCTATGTCGAGGTAGACCCGCACCCGATCACCCTCTGAGTACGGTTCCGAAGCAGGCTGCGGAATCTCCTCCATACACCGACTATGAGGGTCCGTCAGTTGAACGTACTGGCTACTACGAACCGCTCTTGATCAAACCGACCGACCGGATCAACTACAGAGATGCGCCGCTATTTGACGAACTCGCTTGGAATCGACCGGACGATTGTGGTTAAAGTGCAACTACTCTCGGACCGACCCAAAGCGGGATGGCTGGGGGACCATCCCACTCAATCGCTCCTATCCCGCAACCGAACAGCGCTTTCACTGCCGGCGGGGGTAGGATAACACGCTTTACGCGTCCTCCGGTTCCTTCGTGTCGAATATTTCGGGCGAGAGGCGCCGTTCGTCCATCGACTTTCGCATCTTGGACACTACCGACGAGGAGGTCGATCGCGTCGACTGTTTCCGGTTCCAATGAACTGACCCACCACCATCGAGTCCACACGAATCGATTGCGGGGGTAATGGTCGCCACCACACTATCGCCTGTATGCGTCCGAAGCCGTGCTGTTCCGATGTACGAGATCTTCACCAGGTAATTCGCTATCTTTTGCTGTAGTAATTTGGTGATCGGTCCGCTCTGTCTATTACGACCACTTTCACCAACATTCCTCGCAGGTATAACAGATCTTGATCTTCGCTCCCTCGTCCTTGTCGTACGCCGAAACTTCGTCGCTTTCACCACAGAGCGGGCATGTTTCGTCCTCGACTTTGTAGCTGAAGTACATCGGTTACTACCTCTATCTGAGTGGTCCGCGCAACGTTTGAATGCGTCGTCGCCGAGAACGGCATCAAGGGTGTGAGGAGACGCTATCCTCAGAGCTACGATGTTCAAAGGTTACGCAAATTGCTGTGTTGAATTGGGGTACAGCGACAGGATAGGTCGCAAGACTTGTTGAAGGGAAGTCGAGCAAGAGCGATATGGGAGAGGTCGATCTCCTCGACTTCATGAGGAATTGTAAGCGGCTAGCTAAACAAGCGTTGGGGAATGACGCGGGCGAGTCCGCCAAAGGGGGACTCGCCCGCTGGAAACATGTCGTTATTCACTGCTATCGCCTCGAAGAGGGCTACAGCTACCGCGAAACCGAGAATCGTCTCCGGTGTTTCGGCGAACTCCGTGAAATCCTCGAACTTCCGCCCGATGATGTTCCTAACTACAGCACCATCTACAAGTCGTTCGATAGGTTCGATATGACGGTCTGGCGGGCGTTGCTTCGCGTTTCAGCGGAGCAACACCCACACTCCGGCCACGTTGCCCTCGACAGTACGTTCTTCGAACGCGGATACGCGTCGAAGTACTACCTCCAACGGTCGGATCGGGACATACAGAAGCTGAAAGTGACGACACTCACCGATACGGAATCGCTCGCTGTCTTGGACGTTCAGTGTTCGATCCACTGGAAGCATGACGTAAAGACTGGCCCGCAGGTCGTCCGCCGGAATGCGGACGACCTGCTGTCGGTCGCCGCCGACAAAGCGTTCCACAGCTGGATCAACAGGTTCGAATTCTACACGCTTGATGTCGATCCGCTTGTTCTCAGCCAGGGATCGACGCCGGAGATAGCCGGTCACAACGCGCTGATCCGGGACGCTGGGTACTCGCAGCGGTGGATGGCCGAGACATCGTACTCGTCAGTCAAGCGCTCGCTCGGCGCTGCCGTGCGAGCGCACTTCTGGTATCGAGAGTTCCGTGAGATCGTTCTGAAGTTTGCCGTCTCGAACATCGAACAGCTCTGTGAACCACTCTAATCACCGCGCCGTATGGCAATTCAACACAGCAACGCAAATCACTCTAATAGAGGTAGGATTATATAAATCGCTCTTGGGAAGCAGATTGTTGGTAGCGATACCGACGCTCTTTCAGCGGCCGGAGAATCACCCTCTCGCTCGGGAACGACCTCGATCTTACCCATCTACTGCTGTTCCTCATGAACTTGAAAACCGCAAGATAGCTCACCACCACCAATGTCCGTCACGAGAGCGTGTGAAGGACTCCGTGGAGATCTATCCCTAGTTCAGCTCAGCTGCGACCGAAACTGCCTCAAACGTCTCTAATGGTCCTCGTTCTGAGAGCCGTTGAAGGAGGTCATCGATTCGCCTTTCCGTTGGTTCGATACCCGCTCGCTTCAGCAGCTGTTTCGCTCCGGACCGCCCTGTACCGTCGCCGAAGAGCAGACGCCGTTCGGCACCCAACCGGTCAGGCGGAAATGGTTCGAAGAGTGCTGGCTTCTCTAACATGGCGGCGGTGTGAATACCGGATTCGTGTTCGTAAACTTCGGTCCCCAGGATGGGCTTTCTTGGATCGATCGGTTCTCCCAATACCTCGAGAACGTCCGTACAAACCGGGACGAGTTGCTTTTCGTCGAGACCATAGTTCCCTTCGTCTCCCAAAACCCCGATTGCCACCACCTCTTCGAGCGCCGGATTTCCAGCTCGTTCACCGAGCGAGGCGACGCTAACGTCGGCCTTGCCGACACCGAGCCGGTGTGCTGTCATTGTGTTCGCTGTAGCGACGCCTAAATCGTCGTGGAAATGGACACCGACCCGTGAGAGATCAACAGAATTACTGAGTTCGCTTAGAGCCGTCTCAACCGAGGGTGGAGTCATGGCGCCTACGGTATCAGCGAGCGTAATATACTCGACGTCGGGAAACTGTTCGAATGCGTTGACGAGAACGTCGGAATCGGTTCTAAACGCATCTAAGAGCGAAACATGTACCCCTACATTCGCTGCGAGGGCCTGACCGACAGCCTCTGACATCGCTGTCATCATCTCTTCTCGTGATTTCTTGATCAAATGATCCAGTTGGAGGTTTGAAAGGGGTGCGAAGATTTCGATAATATCTGCCTCGGCGTCGAGTGCTGCCTCGACGTCGTTAGGAACAGCGCGGGCTAACCCGATAACCGACGCGTCAAGTGAGGAAGCGAGCGTTCTGATTACGTGTTGGTCTTTCTCGCCAGTAGCGGGAAACCCTGCTTGGATGAACGTCAGACCGAGTCGGTCGAGGTGGTTCGCAGCCGTGATTTTTTGATCGGCAGTGTATGACCGCCCAGGCATTTGATCGGCTTCGCGAAGTGTAACGTCGGAAAGCTTCATTGGTGCGCTGTCGTCTCGGCAACTCTCAGGTCTTTCGATGCACGAACCGACTCTCGACGAATCATCCAGTCTCGTGGAGTATCCAAAGATATCTGCAGGTGAAAATTCCATTCTCCTCATCTCACGTCAGATTACTCGAGATACGATTTGAGGAAAGGTCCAAGGAGAATGATCGCCGTCAGGAGCACTAGCAACCGGGAGGACCAGCTTCCGACGAAGATCATATACGATCCTCCCGAGAGATCGAGTGATCGAAGGAAATTCTCTTCAGCGATCGGCCCGAGTACGATGCCCAAAATGAATGCGACGATCGAGTAGTTATGTTGGAACATGTAGTAGCCGACAACACCGAAGACGGCCAGGGTCAGCACGTCGAACCAGTTGGTTCTGAGTGTAAACGCACCAGCGACAGCCAACACGAGAATAATTGGGATGATGATTTTCGTATTGATACGGGTGAAATACTCCATCTTGGTGATGAAGAGGGTCCCGACCGTGAGAATCACCACGTTCCCAAGAAAGAGCGCGACGAACACGCTATAGGTAAATTGGAGTTCGGTGGTGAACAGATCTGGTCCAGGAACCAGTCCGTGGATAAGCAAGCCACCGAGAAGAACAGCAGTTGCACCGCTTCCTGGGATGCCGAATGAGAGTAGAAAGTGCCAGAGAACGTGACGCTGCAAACGGAATTGAGATCGAGACCGATTTTCTAACGGGGAGTGTTTCGAGGGTGATCATCAAGTACGTCGACGAACACGATATCGATCATATTGTTATCGGCAGTCACGGCCGAACAGGGCTCAGCCGAATCCTGCTCGGAAGGGTCGCTGAAAAGGTTACTCGATGGTCACCAGTTCCCGTAACAGTTGTTCGATGATCGCGGAAGTTTAGAGCATTTGAACTGCAGAATGTTAGACAAAAGCCCATGGCTTTCGACATGAGGGGATCAATTTAATTTCTGTCGGGTCAGGACCTCGGCGGCTCCAACCCGGTATGAACGAACTTGCCCCCAGGGCGTATCGACGAGTTCGTATTCGCGGTTGCCGGCGACGATGTCATACAACGCATCAAGAAGCTCCTCGAAGATGGATAGTTCGTCACCAGCGAGTGGATCGTTGTGGCTAGTTGCTAAGACGTCGAACCGACCCTCCGATTTCAATGTCACAACCGCTTCTATCGATTCGATGTAGTCTGTAAGCGAAGAGTCCTTGAACAGGATGTAGAGGCCGCGATCGAACTGAAGAATGTCGCCCCCATACAACACCCCAGTCTTCTGATCTAACACGCCGAGGTGTCCGGGTGAGTGTCCTGGGAGCGGAAGGACTTCAAGTGACCGCGTTCCAAGGTCGATTTCCCGTTCCGGGGGAGTTGCTTTGGCGGTGAACGAATCGATCATGTAAGTATCAACGTCAAATTCTTCGGGGAATTCCCTGTTCGCGGCGCGCCAGTGGGAGACGAACTCCTCCGGCCGATTCGTGAACTCCTCGCTGATCGAATCGATACGAACTTGTCTATCTAAAGGAAGTTCATGAGGGTCTACGTAGACATCGTCGAACTGTACAGCGGCTCCGATATGGTCCCAGTGAGTGTGGGTGAGTACTACCTCAAGCGGCAAATCGACGAGGTCGGTTACGAGTGACCGCAGCCTACCGATACCCAGGCCGGTATCGATCACCACCGATCGTTCGGTTCCCTCAATCAGATACATTCGGTACTGATTTGCCTCAGTGATGAGGTAACTTCTCTCTGCGAGCCGCGTGACCTCGTACCAATCGTCGGTTCGATTCATTGATCGGATCTTGTATGAATGGCCAACGTGCTTCTTCAAGTTATCGCTCGTTTTAGCTCGTGATGACGGTCCGACTTACTGTGAGTGCGACAGCTTCGACGCGCTCGGCTGCCGACAGCCCCTCACTCCAGCTCGAGTTTGTCTCACCGCTCATGACTCCGTCTATACTCTCTTGACAGAAATAAATTGAGGTGATTCAGAATATTTCTACATATCCGAAATCAGAATTGTTCTCATTCTTCAATTCGCTCGAAAATACGCATCAGATTCCCTCTCTACCGGTTGTAGTTTCATTTCCACCCTTTCGAATCTATATGGCGGTATCCAGTTTATGAAGTACGATTTCGCTTTCTAAGCCCCCATAACGCCTGAATTCGGGAGAATTTTGATTTCATGCCTTACTGTGTATTAGAGCGGTTGTACACAGTAGATTTACGTAGGTTCCCGCTGTCGGTCAAGCACAATCCATGGAACCCGACGAGGCCGATGCTACGTCCGGGGAAACACCGGTCGAAACGGCCATCCAACAGTACCTCGACAGCGTTGAAGCTGGCAACTCCCGAAAGAACTTCCAGTCGACCCTCGAGACGTGGCGCATCTGGCTCCATGAAGAGCGTGGCGTGACGAATCTCGAAGAGTTGGAGGTCCTCGATTGTCGTCGGTACGCTCGCCATCTCAAACGACGTACTCATGACGGCGATCTCAAAGCAAGTACTGCAATCACCTACTACGCGTACGTTCGTGCGTTTCTCACGTTTTGTGTCGCCGACGAACTTCTCGATACGAATCCAGCGAAGGCCAAACGCGCGATGGACGAGCTCCCCGAAGATCTTGGTGATACTACCCGGCAGTTCTGGCGCGAAGAGGAGCGACGTGCGATCATGCGCTACGTTGATGAGCGGGTCAATCGCTCCCTCGACGGTGACGCGGACGTCTCCCGGGAGTACGCCTTTCGTGATCGTGCGATCGTCTATCTCTTAGGGCTCTCGGGTGTTCGCGGGGCCGAAGTGTTCTCGGAACCTTCGGATGACAAACGGACTGGAATCACCTGGAATGATGTTCAGTTCGACGCTGGTGCTGTCCGCGTCCTCGGAAAGTCACGGGCCTACGAGTACGCTCAACTCCCTAAGCGGGCTGCAACGGCGCTTGAGCGGTACAGGACGGTCCTCGACCCACCGAGTGAAGAATGGCCGGTCTTTCCCAGCGGGCACGCCCCGTCGAAATATTCTGCCGTTCGTGAACAGCTGGCCGGCGAGGGGATGGTAGACAGCCAAATTCAGACCATCCTCGAACGTAACGATATCGATACGGTACTCCGAGACCGAAACGTCGTCCCACCGGCCCTCTCGACGAACGGTGCTCGCAACCTAATGAAGCGTCTCTGTAAGGACGCCGGGATTGACGTCGACGGCGAGTATCTGAAACCACACGGGGCCCGTCGAGGGCTGGGACATGAATTGTACGCGAGTGGCCACGCTGAACTCGCTCAATCGGCGCTCCGGCACGCGAGTATCGAGACAACACACGAATCGTACTCCGACATTCAGGCAGCAGAGACGGCACAGCAAGTCGATGATCTCCTCAGTGAGTAGGTTGCATACTGATCTACCTACGGGGGATATCGGTCCTTTCTCAACTTGATATACCAACGGGTACACAACCCTCTACTCGAGCCCGGGTTCCTCCACAATCGTCGTCTTGTTAGTGCCACGTTCGAGGCGATCGGGACCTCGGCCATTGAGTCTGTAAGCACTATATGTACTGATGACTGAGATGGCCAATCCACATGACCGATTCAGACGATTTAACAAGATGAGTTAGATAGATACATTATCTGAGTTCATCAGCCACATGTGTTAGCCAGATAAATTAGGTGCATACATTAGGTAGATGTCTGACGCACGTTTATTATTCATCCATGCAATCTGGCGAATACATGCCCATCACGTATACGGTCTACTCGGAATCCGGTGGCATCCACAAAACGACGTGGACTGCTAACCTCGCCGAAGCGCATGCTCGCCAGGGCTTTGATGTTCTCGTGATCGATCTCGATCATCAAGCCGCTAACCTCACCTACCTCTTCGACGTCGATAAAGGTCGCGACGATCCCGATGCCGATAACCTCGTCCGTCACGTCCTCGGACGGCCGAACGGTGACTTCGAAGATCTCATTCACAGCACCGATGAAGGCATCGATGTCCTCCCTGCCCACGATATGCTTGAGGAGTTCACTGTGCTCCTTCTCCAACGCGAACGCTTCGAGGATAAGATGGGCGACGGGTTCAACCGCTACGAACAGCTCTATAACGTTCTCTGGAAGGAAACCAACGTTCAGAAAGACTACGATGTCATCATCATCGATCCGAACGCGCGTGCCGAAATCTTGCTGTACAACGCGATCTATGCTACTCGAACGCTAGTGGCTCCAAGCAAGCCCGCCGGAAAGGGGAACAAAAGCCTCGACGGCCTTAGCGGCCTCTTCGAAAGCATGAGCGAGAATCTCGGCATTGAGGTCGGTGTTGCGGCGGTTATCCTGTCTGGTGTCGGGGCCACGAGTACGCACAATCGCTATGGCGATCAGATGGAAGAGGAGTACGGAATCGCAGCGTCGATCGGCAAACGCGAGAGCATGATGGACGAGATGTGGGATGCACAGGGCAGTGCATTCAAAGTCGTCGAGGAAGGCTGGCATAACGGTGAGAAAGGCACCCGTCGCCTCCGTGAGCGCGAAGTCGAATCCCTTGAGACCATCCTCGAAATAGCTGATCACCTCACCACTGAATTCGGAGTTGAACCGCCGAAAGGACCCACTCTCAACATCGAGGAAACGGAGGTGGTCTCCTAATGGGAGGGCTCAAGAAGGGGACGGGCTCCCTCAATTTCGAGGACGAAGGAAAAACAGACGTCCAGGAAGAGACACGGGGACACGAGCATCAAACCGTCACAGAAGAGGAAGCAGAACCCCAGGTCGCAGATGCACCGACCGGTTCGTCCGCGCATTCTGACGAGCATGGGACGGTCCAACGTCAAGAGGGAATCACGGAGTCGGCATCGCAAGCCGAGATGTCAGTAGACGACGGCTCATATTCATATTCTAACTCACCCCCACAGGGACCCAATTTCAACATGAACGACCTCCCGTATCTGGTACAGCGACGGATGCGAGGGGCCTCGGTAAATGCTGACCGGACGAACCAACTCCTCCTCGAGGTTCGTCCCTTTGTCAAGGACGATGAGGATACCTTCCTTGAGGATCTCAACGATCTAGTCGATGGGCCCGTTTACAAAGGTGACGCCCGCGAAGCCGCGATGGTTGTCGCACAGGAGAACCCTGAGCTTGTCGCGGAAAAACTCCGTGAGTGGGGTATCGAATACCTCGACAAATAATTACTATTCATTCACTTCAAAACCTTCATATAATGAATTTGTCAGTCATCCGATGTAGTAGATGATCCTAATCGAACCGTGATAAAGTCTCTAAGTTGATATGTGATCAATAGCATCACGAGTGCAAGAAGGACTATCTTGACCAGCAAGGAGGGATAGGCCATTATAAACACCCCTAGCACAACATAAAGGCCCCTAGCAAGGGTACTTACAACGACGTTTGTGGAAATACGTCCATGGTAGTTAAGGCCATGAATCATAGATATTGCTCCGATCAAAGTGAATGTAGCTGTTATCAGTGTTTCGATATTATAAGTAACAGAGACCAGCTCTGGATGGTAGATGAATACAAATGGAAGGATAAACAGCGGTGATGCAATTTTCAATGCCTCATGACAAGCTCGCCAAAAATTGCTTTGAGCAATTCCAGAAGCCACTGCTACTGCTGTTGCGACAGGAGGAGTTATGCCTGCAGTAATTGTTGCGTAAAAGACGAAATAATGGGCGGCTAACTCAGGAATTCCGAATTGATTGATCAGTGCTGGCGCAACAAGTAACGCCATGATAAGATAAGCAGCGGATGTTGGCATTCCTAACCCGAGAATAATACAAATAATCATTGATAAAATTAATGCCACTATCAGAACACCTCCTGAGATCTGAATAAGTGCCAGTGCAATCGCAGATGGAACACCTGTTGCGAGTAGGATATCGACGACTCCGTTTATTGCTGCGAGGACGATTGCAATGGGTGCGAGAGAAAGTGCTCCTAATTTACTTCCATTTATCGTATCGACCGAGACCTTTCTTACTGTTTGGGAAAGACTTTGCCCCTCAGACACTATCGCTTGTATTATTGGGAAACCGATACCAGTAATTAGCATCGCAATGCATGTATATAGTGCAGAAGTTATAACTGTAAATTGAAGCACACCTAGTACATAAACTAGAGTAAAAAGTGGAATCAAAAATCTAACTGCCTCGATCGCCAATTCCCGCTTACTAAGTGTATCCTCAACAAAATTTTCAAGGTTGACATTCTGCTTGTCAATGTCAACCTGAGCGATTGATGTATAATGAACTGCAACAGATATAGACGCTACCAAAATTGCTGCTGGAAGGATTCCTGCGACTAAAACATCGATATAACGAATCCCCAAAAGACCAGCCATAATGAAAGCTGCTGCTCCCATAACCGGTGGTAGAACCTGTCCAAAACAAGAGGCGGTTGACTCAATTCCCGCCGCTGTTTCGGACTTCATACCATTCTCCTTCATCAATGGGATTGTGAACGATCCAGTTATTCCAGCGTTTGCTGTGTGGCTACCATTGATAGACCCAATAATCATACTAGAAATAACGGCTGATTGTGCAACTCCAGACCGAATATACCGAACCGATCGAATCGCAAACCGAAGAATAAGGTCGAATGCACCATATGCTTGTAGTAGACCCGCATATAACAGGAACAGTGCTAACCAGGTTGCAACTAATCTGGTCAAATACCCATATAATCCTTCAAACTCGAGTACCATGATCTGAAGGAGTCTTTGTGAGTTTAGCCCACCATGTGAGAGTACACCAGGCGCGTACATCCCATAAGATCCATATAAAATAACGCCGACTATTAAGATAAGGAAAGTTCTCCCAAATTCCCTCCATGTAAGATAGATCATACTTGAAACCAGCATTGCTGCTAATACATATTCATGATCTCTTGCAAAACCAACTCGGACAGTATGGAGCTCAAGATAATTGGTGTAGAAATAGTATGTGGTGATTAGCAAAATGGCGAGATTAATTATTAATATTAGTATCTGTAGTACCTCTTTCTCCTTGATGGGTTCTAGTAGTTCATCTAATATATACAATATGGAAATATATCCTAAGAACAATGCACCAAATTGAGCTTGAGCCATTTCCTGTGTAAAAGCATAATAAATAATATATAACCAAAAAACAAGGGAAGCAATCGCTACGAAAGTCCAATGGCTGAGCTCTAAATCCAGCTTTTCCTTAGCGTTGGAATTCATAAAATATTTAATATAAGTTACCGTTCCTCACCGATTTCCCATGAATCATCCCAGATGCCTTCGTCCTGATAAAACTCTGCGGCTCCTGGATGAACTGGATAGTCATCTAATGTATAAGAGACCATGTTCTCAACATCGCTATGATCATAGTGGCCTGGATCGGCATCCCTTATGTCATCAATATGCTCATGGACCACTCTTGCGACTTCATAAACAGCATCTGATGGGACATGTGGCCCAAAGAAGAATTGCACTGGGGCTTCATAATACTCTATACCATCTTCGTCTCGTACTTGTAGATCTTGCTCCCAACCAAATTGATCATATTGATCGTATTCAACACCCTCAAAATCTTCTATAGCTTGTCTGAACTCATCATTCATCGATACATCACGCATGTCCGCTCGAGTATCCACTTCCGTAACCCACCCAGGGAGTACTTCTGCATTAGTCCCATAAGTTGCCATTGCGTCAACATTCCCTTCCTCTAACGCACCAGCGATATCACCGGTTCCCATATTTACAATATCAAGATCATCCCACATTCCTGCACTCCGCAATAAATCCTCAGTTACTGCCCTTGTACCAAACCCGGGTTGGATTGGCCAAATTCGATGACCCTCAAAGTCATCCATCGTTTCAATATCTGTATCCTCACGTGCAATCCAATGTAAGTTAGCTACGTTTGCCAACCAACCTTGGTACGGTAAATTGTCAGGATCAACGGGGTCTTCCTCAAACCCTCCTTCGCCATCACGCGCTTCAATAACTTGTATATTAAATGAAGATACAGCATCTACCTGATCCTCATCGTGAATATAAAGATTTGCTTCCATGCCTGCAGTTTCCTGCGTAGAATACTGGACTATATCGGTATTCCCATGATTTTCTATTGCAGCCTGGGTAGCCTGAGCGTGAGCGAATGTTGCGCTCCCTGAACTAGCAGTTCCCACTCGGATTACGAACCCGTCTCCATCTCCTTCTCCCTCTCCTTCTCCATCATCTGCCATGTCCTCTTCCTCATCATCAAATGGATCATCATCACCCATTCCATCACCATTTTCATCTGCATCATCGGTAGGGTCCTCCCCTTCTTCCCCAATACAGCCTGCAATTCCGAATGTTCCTACTGCAGCAGTACTTAATAAAAACGTCCTTCGACGAGTTGGATTATCGTTCATTTTTGCCGACCTGTCGTTTTTCTTTCTACTCATAATGCTGTGGGATTACGTGGCGGTGTGATCGAATCATAGTGCTTGAGCTGTCGCATCACACGACCATTGCCTACCTTCATTATAAACCTTACCATAGCTAAAGATCCTTATAGTAAACGAACGTAATGTCAGAAGTTCATATCTAACGAACACTGACTTGAGACCACAGATTCTGCGAATACGATGAGGCGCAGTCGCTCACTCCTGCGGCTGTTGCTGGAGGCGGGCTGAACTCGCCTGTGTCCAGGTGTCTATATGTGGATGGAATCCCGACCCTGTTGATCGGTGCCTCCCACTTGCGATCCAACGTCTGATCAAGGAAGTGATCGATCCACTCTCGAAACTCATGACAGGATCGGGAGTGTTGTTCGTTCACGCGCTCCCCATATCGTCTAAAAGCTCGCCCCGATCGCTGAGCGGGTCTGGTAGAGCGCTTCGATCAGCCGGGACGTACGATCGGCATTTATCTCACCCCGCGTATGCGTGGACGAACAAGCCATCTTTCACGCGCTTTGCTTGTTTATAGGAGACACAGACCGTGAGCGGGAAGCGAAGTTCCCGCCTGCCCCCTTAGGTTGTGTACTCCGTCCAGTAAGAGATGGTCGGCTCGAGCTTCTCAGCCATTTGCTTCCCGTGACGAATCACTGGTTGCATGACCGAAGCGCCTTCTCTAAACTGCTGAATGACCGCTCTGTTGTAGAACGCCTGATCAGCATGGAGTGTTGCGATATCGAAGTAGAGGGCCTTAACGCGGTGGAAGACGCGCTTGACCACATTACTGGTCACTTGGTCGCTTTGAACGAGTGTGACAGTGATGTTAAGCGGCTTGGCTCGAACGAGTGCGAACGCAGCAAGGTAATGATGGTTCTTGGTGGTGCAATCGCGTGTGGTTTCGTCGGACAGAGTTCGGCGGAATCCAGTACTACTGTCAGTGGTAGTGAATATTGACGAAATCAAAGCAGTCGTCACAGTCATCGCCGACAGGCGCGGCCACCGATACGGAATGTTCCCTAAACGCCAAGAATCCTCAAATCATACACAGGACGACGACGATCGGTCTGGAGGACCTGCAACGAGACGTCGATTGCCTACGATATGAAATCGTTCACTGATTCGATCTGGATCACCATTCGATGCTGGTTCTCTCCGTCCAGGACGCTAAGCATCGCAGCGGGACGTTTACGAATATCGGAGGTTGAGTTCCAATTCGTTCGATACGCCCAGTAGAAGGGTCAGGATCTCGTTCTCGAGTCGATCGCCCTTCATTCGATTGATCGGCCCGCCTACGCTCAACGCGCCGAGAACTGTAGCCGACTTGCCCAGAACAGGTACACCAACTGCGATGAACCCTTCGTAGTGTTCCTCTTTGTTGAGCCCGTACCCTCGCTCTCGCGTGCGTTCGATTTCGTCGAACAGTTCGTCAGGGTCCGTGATCGTATATGAAGTAATCTCGGTAAAGTCGCACGTTTCGACGTACTTTTCGATCCGATCATCCGACCACTTTGACAAGATAGCCTTCCCGCCAGCCGTTGAGTGTAAGGGCACTCGCTCACCGACGCCGAATTCGAGCTCCACGGCCTGGTCACCGGTTTCTTGGTAAACGTACACCGCTTTCCCGTGCTCCTCGACGAAAAATTGTGCCTTCTCACCCGTCTCAATAGCGATTTTTTTGACCTTCGGTCGGATTATTTCACTACCGGGTAGACGGGTGCGAGCGGCTTCACCGATCTCGAGAAATCGGAGCCCAGTACGGTACGTCGTTCCGTCTTTCACTAAGTACCCTTTGTCTGCTAAGGTCTTCAAATGCCGGTGGGAAGTGCTCTTCGGGAGGCCCATCTCCTCGGCAATTTCCGTCACGCCCATTCCACCCTTGTCCTTGAGCGTCTCGACAACCTGCATCGCTATCTCGACCGATTTCACGGTATTGTGTGAACCTACACCGTCTCTCATACTGTCTTATGTTACCTTATCACGCATTACTGTTCCGCTTTACGGAATTACTGATCGTATAGTCTGCACGGTGCGGACAGCTTCGGTCGATAGTGCACTACAGCCTGTCCCAGCGCGAAGGGTGACGACCTGGATTCGGTAGAATGCTACCACTCATATCGACACTATCAAAGGAAACCTGAACAAAGCGGAGATGGCGACGGCAGCCCGGTCGAATTGACACCATCTCGCCGGATGCAGGATTCCGCGCCGAGTGACGCTACTTGGCTCTGCTGTCCTCGACGGTGCGTTGAGCGATCACGCTCGAGACCCCGGTGTACCGGGTCGGATCGGTCAATTCCGCTATCGCATCTGCGGATAGTGTTTTCGCAACGTCATCGTTCTCGAGTAGAATTTCCTCGAACGATCGCTCGCTCTCGTACGCTTCCATGGCGGCTTTATGAACGATATCATGAGCCGTGACCCTCCCGAGCGATTCCGCGAGCGCCATCATCACCGCCTCCGAGGCTACTAGACCACCGTGAATCTCAGCGTTCTTCCGCATGGCTGTGGCGTTGACCGTCAATCCCTCCAGCACCTCTCGAGTGTTGCGCAACGCCCGGTGGACGTAGAGAAACGCCTCCGGAATCACCGCGTATTCGGCGTACCACAGACCAGCATCGCGTTCGTCGTGATGCTCGACGAGTGACGCCATCACGTTCGCGTGCCCGCGAAGCAACGCCCCCAGTGCGATCGTGCGCTCACTGTTCACAGGATTGCGTTTATGAGGCATCGTCGACGACCCGATAGCTCCCTCGGGTACGGGTTCCGAGAGTTCGTTGATTTCTTCGCGATTCAGTACCAGCACCTGGCGAGCGATCCGGCTGAGCGTGCCACCGAGGGCAGCTATTGCATTGATCAGATCTAGTAACCGATCTCGAGATGCGAACCATGCGGTATTCGGGACCGCGAGGTCGAGCTGGTCGGCGAAGCGCCGCTGCACCTCTAGGCCATCTTCCCCGAGCGATGCCAGTGAGCCGACGGCACCGAAGAATTCGACCACGAGAGCCTTATCGGCGGCGTTCGCCAGCCGCTCGTCGCGGCGGTTCAGTTCGTCGAGCCAGTCCGCCGCTTTGAGTCCGAACGTGATCGGCAAGGCGTGAACGTGATGGGTCCGCCCTATCATCGGTGTCTCCGCGTGCTCGCTTGCCAGACGTTCTAGAGTTTCTGTGATCTCGTCTAATTCCGCGCGCAGCAACCTGACGCCGTCGCGAACGAGGAGCAGCATGGCTGTATCGCCGATGTCCTGGCTGGTCGCCCCCCAGTGAATGTATTCGCCGGCATCTCCGATCGCTTCCTTCCACGTTTCGATGATGGCCACGGTGAAAAGGTCGATTTCGGCGATTTTCCGTTCGACGTCATCGAGGTCGATTCGGTCGACCGATGCCGTCTCGGTGATTTTCGTTGCGGCATCCTCAGGAATGATTCCAAGCTCTGCTTGGGCACGAGCCAGAGCAGCTTCAGCGGTCATGAAGCGGTCGACATACACTCGCTCGTTGAATACGTCGCGCATCTCCGGGGTGCCAAACGCGTCCTTGAACAGCGCACCGGTCGTGTGTTGCATCGAGTTGTCACTCTTCCGCAGACGTAATAAATCTCGCTGATATATTCGTCGCTGAATTTGAGTACAAACCGAATACCGGCAACTAGCGGTTCCGTAATACGATACCACTCCCCGTTCGGGCTCAATATCGTCACGGTTCCCGACCGAGTCGACCGCAAGTTGCGAGCGATACCACCGTGGTGCTCGCCACGATGCAGGAGTTAGGTCTATTGATACCATAGCAGCCGAGCATTCGTCGCGAGGAGAATACGTCGCGTTACACACCGGCATTTTCCCGTGGACGCATCCAGGGACGATCACGCACGACGGGCTTGTGATCGGGCCGTTCTGAGAGCATTCGAGGCGCTTACGGCGGAATGAGTAGATTTCCGACAATACTGTCTTTTAGAATCGCTCGGTGGGCTTCCGCGGCCGCGTCGATGGTGATACCTGATTGCTCGCAAACCCTTCTTTTCGAGACGACTCCCAAAATTGTACGTCCCTCTCCTATGTTGGATCGGGTGCGCTCCGGCGTCGAAAATTCGTAAGCGACGCGGTCCGTCCACCCATATAGTTTAACGCAGGGGCGGTGAATCGAATCAGGTATGACGACTAGTCCACCGTTCGCGTTCGACTACGATCCCGGAACCATCGTTTACGGGCGGGGGTGCATTGAGGACCTCGGCGAGACGCTCAATAGACGCAACCTTGAGCGGGCGCTCATTGTCTGCGGCTCGAACGTCGGGAGCAACAACGGCGTCATGGACCCTGTCGCGGCGGGTCTCGACGACAGGCTCGTGGGGGTATTCGACGAAACCACGCCGGCAAAGGACATCCGGATGGCTTACCATGGGTCGAGACTGATGCAAGAGCAGGACGCCGACGTCCTAATCTGCGTCGGGGGCGGAAGCACGCTCGACGTGGCGAAGGTGATGGCGTTAGTCGATGCGTCAGACCGGCCGTTCGACGAGATCGTAGAAGAAACCAAGGAGACTGGAGTTGTACCGACACCACCGATCTCGGCATTGGTAACGCCAATGGTCGTAATTCCGACCACATTGGCGGGCGCGGATATGTCCAGCGGGGGTGGCATCAAACTTCGTCCGGAACCTGCCGGCGAACCGCCGTTGGACGGCGAAACGCGAGCCGCCCGGTTCAGCGACGATCGGCTTACCCCGGAAGCACTGTTCTACGATCCCTCGATGTTCGAAACGACGCCACGTTCCGTACTGGTAGGATCTGCCATGAATGGGTTCGATAAAGGAATCGAAACGATCTACTCGGGGTCACCGTCCGCGATCACGGACGCGACGGCGATCCACGGCCTCCGACTTCTACGCGAATCTGTTTCCGAACTCGGTGCGACGGATCGAGCGCCCGACGTCATCGAACGAGTGGTCGCCGGAACCATCCTGGTTCAGTACGGGCGACAGACCAGCGTTATCCATGCGTTCGGTCACGGGATCTCCTTTCACTATCCGGTTCAGCAGGGTAAAGCACACGGCGTGCTGGCCCCCCACGTGCTCGAGTACCTCCTCGATCGCGTCGACGGGCGGCGCGAACTGCTCGCGACCGGGCTTGGAATCGACGCTGACGGTTACTCAAACGACGAGATTGCAGCGGAGATCGTCGACGCTGTCGTGGCGGTCCGCGATTCCCTGAAACTCCCCTCGCGTCTGCGAGATCTTGAGGGCGTGTCGCGAGATCACCTCCCAGCAATCGCGACCGCGATCGCCGAGGACCAGAACCTCGAGCGTAATCCACTGGGACTCAATCCAGACGCGAAGGATATCGAATCGGTCCTCGAGCGGTCCTGGTGACACCCACCACTTGCGACCCCCGTAATCGACGGTCGCGTGCTCGACCTCGCGTACGAACTCTCAACAACAGTTATGTCTCCCTCTGCGACGTACTACTATGAGATCGTACGAAGTCACCAGCTCCGACGGAGTGACACTCAGGGTGGACGCAGCCGGTGACCCCCATTCGCGCCCAATTGTATTCGTTCACGGCTACTCACAGTCGCGTCTTTGCTGGCAGCGGCAGTTTGAATCTGATCTCATCGACGACTACTTGCTCGTCGCGTTCGACAATCGCGGCCATGGAGATTCGGAGAAACCCCGTGACGCGTACGACGACCCGTCCTACTGGGCGAACGACGTCCGAGCGGTTCTCGAGAGCCTTGACCGGTCCGAGCCGGTATTGGTCTGCTGGTCATACGGCGGACTCATCGTCACTGACTACTTCGCCGTTTACGGTACCGAGGAAGTCTCGGGAGTGAACTACGTCGGTGCGATTACTGAAAAGGGGACGGCCGACGCTGTTCAATTCGCCGGCGACGCATTCATCGTGCTCATGGAAGGGCTTGAGTCATGCGAGACCAAAGAGAGCGTGACAACACTTGGTGAATTTATCGAGCTGTGCGTGAACGAACCGCTCGACCCGATCGATTTTCACTTCATGCTCGGATACAATCTCAAAACCCCTCCACACGTCCGCGAAGCACTGCAGACGCGGATTGTCGACAACGAATCGGTTCTCGAGGAGGTACGGATTCCGGTGCTATTGACCCACGGTGAGTGCGATCCCGTTGTGTTGCGGGCGGCGGCCGAAAAGCACGCTGACGTGTTTCCCGCCGCCAAGACATCGTTCTATCCCGATATCGGCCACTCCCCCTTCTGGGAGGCACCCGACCGGTTCAACACGGAATTGCGGGCTTTCGTTGAGCGGCTCTAATGCAGCTATCGACAGCGTTTGGACGTGCCAGCCGCAGTACGACAACCTCGTTCGCAACGTCCGCGTCCCTCGCAGCGAACGTCGAGTCGGCCACCGTACAGAAGCGATTTGTACTAAGAACTCCATCTCAGCCGGTATGTTCCACGAACTGCTAGCGGAAACATGGTTGACTAAGCCGAAAGCGGACGTTCGAAACCTCGCGAGCAAGGATGGATCAATTTTGGTCGTCCCAGTCGGCGCTACCGAACAACACGGATGTCACCTGCCGACTGGAACCGATACAATCCTAGCAACCGCGGCTGCTCAAGCAGGCGCTGATCGCGTCGAAGATGACGTACCGGTGTTGCTCACACCTCCGCTCTGGATCGGCTACTCCCCGCACCACCTGCCGTTCGGCGGGACAATTTCCGCGGAGCACAACACATTTGTTGACACCGTCGTGGAGACGGTCGATTCAGCGGCGCAAAATGGGTTCGACGCCATCATGTTACTTAACGGTCACGGGGGTAACAAGTCGCTCCTCTCAACGGCTACGTCCGTCGCCGGTCGGAAGAACCCTGACGTCGAGGTATCTACGCTCTTCTACCTCGATCTGCTGGGTCCACACGTAGACGATATCAAACGGAGTGATGTTCCCGGAACGCACGGCGGAGAACTTGAGACAGCGTTGATGCTCTCGGTTTGTCCCCAGCTCGTCGACGAGGATGAGATGTCATCGACTCCTCAGGAGGAGCCGTATGCGAATACGGCTACTGGCCTGCTGGACGCTGGGAGCGTATCGGTGTACCGAACGTTCGACGAGTACACCGAGTCGGGAACGCTAGGCGATCCCAGTGCGGCTACCGCCGAGGCCGGGGACCGCGCGCTCGAACTGGTCGGGGACGAGATAGCGACGATACTTAGATCGATCCACGAATACGTTCGCGCACAGGACCCCTAGCTAGCGTAACAAGGTCGCTGGCCGAGAATAGTCGAACTCCCGGACAAGAGCCGGGTGTTACCAAGGTGGTGAGGGTGTCATAGCTGTACTTCCGAGGTTTAGCTTTGGCAGTTGATTTTCGGCCAGGGAACGCCTTCGCTGAGGTATGACGAACAACGTGACACGCAGTCAGGCCGAAGGACTACAGTTTCTCAGTGACTACCGTTCAGCATTCACCACTCGGGTAGATGGATCAACGTGGCCGAAAAACGAACGGACATGGCTGAACGCAGGCCGGTACTTCCGGGGCCTGCTGCGTCCCGGAAGTCCCAACACCATCACCGACATCGCCGAGAAAATGCACACCAATCAGGAACGGCTTGAACGGTTTGTCCGTGAGAGTCCATGGGAACACGAACGCGTTGAGGCTGAGCTTCGGGAACACGTCCCAAAAGCGATCCAGGGCCACGAAGCTGCACTGATCGTCGATGGCATGGGCATCCCGAAGACGGGAACCGACAGTGTCGGCGTCGCTCGTCAGTGATGTGGTGTGACTGGAAAACTTGACAACTGCCAGGTGACGGTCAACTGCACGCTCGCCAGACCTGGCGAGCGGCAGAACGCTGATCAACTCACCTGGCCACTCGGAATGCGGTCGTTCCTGTCTGAAAAGTGGACTGGCGACGACGATGCAGACTACGAGAATCAGCAAGAACGGGAACGCTACGCCCAGCGACGGAAAGATATAGGTGTCCCTGTCGACATTGAACACCAGTCGAAGCCCGAGCTTGCCCTGGAACTCGTCGAACAGGCAGTCTCCGCCGAAATCGATCACTGCTGTGTCATTGCCGACAGATTCTTCGGCGAAGCCCGGAGTTTCCGTCTGAAATTCCGGGCGATCTCTGAGCCGTATGTCCTTGAAGTGTCGCCGATAGAGTTCCAGACCATTCCTGAGGACACCGACCTTATCCATCCAGGCGCGCATCCCAATCGAAAACACGTTGCTCATCCTGAAGACGTGACATCGGAGACGCCAACGGAAGTCGCCGAGGCACTCGGCGACGTCGCTTGGACTGAGACACGTGGAATGATGGGACCAAAGGACCCCTCTTCAGTGAATTCTATCAAACACGAGTTCGAGAAGGGAAACGCCTGGATACAGGGTGGGTGAGCGATGAAACAGGCTGGTTACTCCAGAAGAACGAGAAGAGCGATGACGAAGACGAAGAAAACGGTGAACTCAGAGCATGGATATGCTGGGGCGTTGACGAGGCGTCTCTGGAGGAATTAGTGTCCTGGGTACAACTCTGCTGGTGCGTAGAGCAGTTCCACAGAGATATCTAGCAAAACCTCGGTGCTGACGAGTACCAGGGGCGAACCTGGAAGGGCGTTCATCACCACCTCGCGGTGGTGTTGTTAGCCCGTGCGTTCGTGGTACGGCGACGGCTTGAGACCGGTGCGAATCACTCAACCTTCTCGTCATTTGAGGAAGTAATCAGCCAGATCGTTCGAGAATCAGCGATTCAAGGGCTGATGGAAGTCAAGGGGGTGTGATCGAGACCGAGCAGAGGAGTTAGCGGAGTATATGCTTCAGAGCTACTCACCGTGGTAGCCACCGTTCGACGAGAGCGTCTGCCGCTGGAGCGGCAGCGCTCACTTGATTCCTCTATACCACCAGAATTCCATCACACAGTACACGCGTGTGCACGACCACATCTCTGAGTTGTTTTTAGAGTGCCACTCCCAGTCACCACTGATTCCGCAGTCCTTTTTTCAATCAGCTCAACCTGTAGAATCTGGTCGCTATCCGTAAACTGTGGCGTTGAACCTCGGAAGTACAGCTATGATACCCACATACACAGTCAGCTTGTCCTTTGAGATGCGTGGCTCTCGCAGGTGTTCACGTGGATTTCTCCATCTGCGTACGAGCGAGCGTTTAAGTGCTGGCCTAGCCGGCTCGCTTTTTGGCGTGGCAAACGCTCAAAACATCAGATCGAAGCCAGTGAGGTCGTTTAATTTACGACGGCTGCGGCCAGTCAGACGGGCGATATTGGGGAACATCGTTGGGTAGCTACCGGTCACTCGGCAGGTATAATCGAAACGCATCCTTAGTGAAATGGTGGCGTCAGCCGCCTGAGTCGGTAGTGGGGCGGCAGCGACGGCGTTGGTTGCTGTTTGAACCATTACCGTAACCGGTTCAGATTTAACGGTCTCTGGACTCGCTGCCCTTGGACCGCCTCCACCCCATTAAAATTCCGGATTGCGGGACGATACTCAGTACTCCGACTGTAACGTCGGAATATTCAATTGATGATTAATGTGAAGCGTGACCAGTGGACAAATGTGGTACCGGTGGTGTGAGCAGTGGACAACTACGATCCGATCGTATCGTTACAGAGGTATGGTCGTAAATCGGAAACCGCCGATAGGGTGATTCGGCCCTTTAACGTCGCCTCTCGTTCCGCGATGTGGGACGAGCCAAATTCCCGTGGTGGTCTCTTCTTTGACTCAACTCAATTGTCACCGATCGGTCCACTGGGTAGTGAGTGAGGTTGATGATTGGTAGCGGCGGAACGATGTCTCGAAACCGGTTTTGATGCAGGGTGTACGATAACGACAGGCGTGGCGGTTGCTCGACGACAGTTGCGGGTCCGACGGTGCGCCGACCTAACTAGATGATGCCATCTTCGCGAAACGTTTCGATCTCGTCATCATCGTACCCCACCGATTGGAGCACGACCTCCGTGTCTCCACCCAGCGGCGCGATGTACTCGTCACCTTCCCACTCCCATGCGTCGTGTTTTACGGGGTACGATATCGTCGGAAATTTCTCACCGCTAGCCGTTTGGACCTCGAACTGCATGTCCCGGGCCTCGGTGTGTTCTTCCTCCCAGATGGAATACGTGTCGTTAACCTCCGCCGCCGGGACCCCATTCCGCGTTATTCGGTCGACCCATTCTTCGGCCGGTCGCTCTTGGAGCACGGTTTCAAGCGCTATGGTGAGTTCCTCTGAATGTTCGCACCGATCGTCGATCGTATCGAACTCCGGCCGATTGAGCAACTCGTCGCTGTCTAAAACCTCACAAAGGTCGTCCCAGTGTTGTTCTGTTACCGTCGAAATTTGGATATGTCCGTCGCCCGTCTTGAAGATGCCCTCCGGGGCGAAGTACACGTGCGTTCGACCTACTGAGGGGAATGGTTCGTTGGTCGCAAAGGAGTACCCCGCACGGGTACTCAGGAACGAAATGAGGCTGTCGGTCAGCGAAACGTCGATGTAGTCGCCTACCCCTTCGCGGTCGCGGCGTCTGAGACTCGCGAGGATTGCCTGGAGCGCGTACATGGCGCCCGCTAGATCTGAAACAGTGACGCCCATCCGGAGTGGCCGTCCGTCCGTATCACGCGTCACGGAGGCAACCCCCGTATACGCTTGAACCACGAAATCGACGCCGGCCTCGTATTTGCGCGGACCGGTCTGTCCGAATCCACTGACCGAACAGTAGATGATTTCCGGGTTCCGTTCGCGCACGATCTCGTAATCGATTCCTAACTCCGATACCGTCCCTGGGGTGTAGTTCTCGATGACGATGTCAGCTTCATCGACGATAGAAAGCAGTGCCTCTCGTCCCTCGTCCGATTTCAGGTCCAATGTCACGCTTCGCTTTCCACGATTGACGGTCATGTAGTAGAAGCTCTCTCCACCGACTTTCGGTTCGACGTTCCTGGCGATCTCCCCGAACTCAGGACGTTCGATTTTAATCACGTCAGCCCCCATATCGGCAAGATGCATCCCCGCGTGGGGACCTGCAATCATCTGGGTAAGCTCAATGACCGTGATATCGCTTAACGGGGCGGACATCTGCACTCACTTTAGGCAACGGAAACTTGTATCTATCGCTCGGGGAGAAAGTGTCATTCTTAGCGGGAAGGAATCGGCCGTCACGGGCCAATTATAACTGGGCGATACTCGACCACATAGTTAAGGAAATTCACCAGCAAAAAGTATTTCTTGTAAGATATGACCATCTAAAATCACTCTCTCGCGGCGTTGCTGTAGTATGATGACCGCTCCTACCGGTGGATCGAACCGTCATGGATCGGTCGTATGTGGCGATTAGACAATGTTTTCGCCGGCAAAACACCTTCAAACCAGAGTTTCGGCTCGAGCGTACGACCCGCCAGGTCAGGAATACATATGTGGATGTGGTCAATACAATAGTTCATGGATCTTGATAGCGGGCAACAGCCAAACACCGACAAAGGTGGTATGCGTCCCGTTGACGAACTGGTAGAGTGCATCGAAACACTCTCTGTCGACGAACTAACCGAAGATGAGATTCGAACGGTCGAACGCGCGTTTGTCGATACGTGCGGGGTGATACTTTCCGGCATGAGTGAGCCGCCGACGAGGGTCGCGATCGACACGCTCGCCGAACCCGGTTCGGCTCCGCTCTGGGGAGCGGGCCGGAGTGTGGCGACCACGGATGCAGCATTCATACACGGAATCGCGGGTCACTCGCAGGATTACGACGACGTCTCGTGGGGTATCTCCGGTCACCCGAGCGTAACGATGGTTCCAGCGATCCTTGCGCTTGCCGCCGGCAACGAACTTAGCGGAGCGCTCGCGATCGAAGCCTACGTAGCAGGATTCGAGGCACAGTGCTTTCTCGCAGCGGCTATCAACCCGTCCCACTACCGAGGGGGATGGCACGCCACGGGAACATTCGGCACCTTCGGCGCCGCGGCCGCGGGCGCTAAGGTGCTTGACCTCGATGCGGACGCCACGCGACACGCGCTGAACGTTGCCGCGTCGATGGCGGCGGGGGTAAAGCAGAACTTCGGTACGATGGCCAAACCGATGCACGTCGGAAACGCGGCTCGCTCGGGAGTTACAGCCGCCCGTCTGGCCGCGGGCGGATTCACCGCCGCACCCGACGCGATTGATGGTGATCGGGGGTTCCTTGAGCTCTACGCCGGCGAGGATCCGGTCTCCTACGCTGATCTTCCGGATCTAGAGCGACCGAACGCCGTTGCCATACACGATATCAACGTCAAAAAGTATCCCTGTTGTTACTACACCCACACCAGCATTCACGCGACCGAAAACCTGGTGGCGGAACGTGGCATCGACCCTGCCGACGTCGAGTCGGTGCGGGTAACGACTGCTTCCGGAGCGGGCGACGCGTTACACTACCCGAATCCCGATACTGGGCTGGAGGCGAAATTCTCGCTCGAGTACACGGTTGCGAGTGCAGCCGTCCGTCCGCACGTCGGAGTCGAGGCTTTCGAGGACGGCAGCGTTGACGACGCAGCCGTCCAGCGCGTTCGAGAGCTGGTGCAGTGGACGATTGATGACTCCCTCGAGTACAACGATTCGACGGCCAGCGTACGAATAGAAACCGCAGACAGTACGTACGAACGAGTGCAGGAGGTCCCCCCGGGCGATCCCGCGAACCCGCTTTCCGACGACGAGCTCGCCGAGAAGTTCCACCGGTGTGCCGGCCGCGCGTTACCCGAAGCGGTGGTGACCTCGGTTCGCGAACGGCTCGACTCGTTACGCTCGGTGGCTGACGTCGGCGCAATCGTCACGGAGTAGCCGCGAACCGGCGGTCGGCTGTTTCAGTGCTCTCGGTCGCCGATAATGAACTCCGAGGCGTCTCGATCGCCGGCAGCAAATTCTCGCGTACGCTTTTCGATTTCCGCCGACGAGACGTGTCCCCTATCCACGAGCAGGGATTCGGCTGCGTCTACCCAGTAGGCGTAGTACGTCTCTTCGACCTCGGATTCGAGGGCGCCATCGTCCTCGGAAATTCTGTTAACGAGCCGTCGCTGGAATTCGATAAATTCGAACCCCTCTGTCCGCGTGAGCGCGACGACCAGGCTGAACGCGCGGGCCTGCGCAGGGGAGTCGAATGTGACGTCTCTGTCGGAGTCCCCGTTCGGCAGGTCGACCAGCTCCTCGAGCGTCGCGCGCACCGCGTCTTCGTTCACGGGTTACCCCCGAGCCGTTCGACACCTATCATCGCATTCCGCGTCACCAGTGACGCTAACTTTTCCTCGTTGAGCCCCTCGGTTCCCGGCGGACGCTGTGGCAACACCATATATCTCACCTCGGAACTCGAGTCCCACGTCCGCACCTCAATCTCGGGGTTTAATTCGAGCCCGAACTCTGAAAGGACGGCCCGGGGCTCCCGGACAATTCGCGAGCGGTACTGCGGCGATTTGTACCAGGTCGGCGGGAGACCAAGTATCGACCACGGGTAGCACGAACAAAGCGTGCAGACCACCGTGTTGTGAACCGTCGGCGTGTTCTCAACCACTTCGAGATGCTGCTTGCCGATCGCAAAATCGAACTCCGATAGCGCCTCGTTCGCATCGTCAAGCAGGCGCCCCTCGAAGTCGGGATCCGACCAGGCCCGCGCGACGACGCGTGCGCCGTTCATCGGCCCGACTTCCTCTTCGAACAGCCGCAGGACTTCGTCGACTGCCTCGGTACTGATCAGCCCCTTCTCGAGCAGAAGCGACTGTAGCGCTCGCGTTCGAGATTTCAGCTCGTCGGGCGCGTCCTCGGGGTGAGCGTGGTTGTGTTCGTCGCCCGAGTGCCCGTGCTCCTCGTGCGAGTGGACGTGGTCGTGCCCGTCCTCGTTCGAGTGGTCGCGGCTCATCGCTCGTCCTCCGTCGCGGCGCGACCGGCTGTCGTCTCGCTCGCCCGCTTGAGGTGCCGCTCCCAGAGATCGACGTAGATTGCGTCGCCATCGGTGTCGTCGTTCCAGAGGTCGTTCGCGTTGAAGCGAACGGCGTATAGTGGCTCCGCGACCTCCTCACCGTGTGCAGCTTCGTCCGGGACCACGTAGGTTCCGCGCACGTCCTCGATGGTTCCGCGTGCTCGTCGGACGTATCGAGGACAGCGGGTGTGGCCGGCGGGGTGGTCGTTTCTTACGACTACCCTCATGCCCAGATTATACTGGGGTTCGATCGGATCGCGGTCGTAAGCCGCGTCCTGTCGAAATCCGTCGCGAGTCAGTTTGACCAGTTCGCCGTCGCCCGACCTGTCCGTCGCGCGGTCGTCGACGAGATTGATTCCGTCTCCCCGGTTGACCGCGGCTCGCAACTCGTTTTGGTCGATGGTTCCGTTCTCGAGCAGAAGTGTTTCGCTTCCAAGCGCCCACCGCTCGAAATAGCTCACGTTGAGGTAGGTCTCCGGATCGATTCGCTCTATGGCGTGGCGCTTCTCGTCAATGCCGTAGATCGACTGGTACCGGAGGAGTTTCTCGACGGCGAAGACCGCCCGTTCCCAGTCGTCGTGAAAGCTCGCGTCGTCGACGTCGATCTCGCCGAACCCGTGCATTCCACCCATGTCATGGATGCCATTCATGACAGTACATTCGGCCCTCGATACAAAATAGTTTCATCGGTGCGTCTAACGGAGCGAAACCTGGGTGACTAATCGTTCTCAGGTGTGTCCCCATCGGTCGGCGAACCCGACCATGCGCTTTGGGATCCAGTTTCACAACGCATTTGCAACTGCAGGCCATCCGTCGAGGAGTAATTAAATTCGGGCTGTATCTCAATTGCCAGACCAGTGCAGGAGGCTCCCCCGAGAAACTGGCTGAGGGATTGGTGGCCCAGACGGTCGCCGCTCGAGAAGCCGGCGTCGACATGATCACGACCGGGCAACACTACCTCTCGAGTTACGTACAACTCCAGCAACTCCCTCTGCTCGCTCGCCTGACGGCCGAGGCGGGATCGATGAGCGTCGGAACGGGAGTCGTGTTGCTCCCGCTTCACCATCCCGTGGAGATCGCCGAGCAGTTGACCACGCTTGACGCTCTCGCCGAGAACGTGATCGCCGGCGTCGGAATCGGCTATCGGGACGTCGAATTCGAGAGCTTCGGCGTCCCGAAGTCGGAGCGCGTGGACCGCTTCGAAGAGGGAATTACACTACTGAAGCACCTCTGGACCGAGGAGAACGTTGTATTCGATGGCAAGTACTACGCCGTCAATGGGGTCTCAATCACTCCCCGCCCGCGCGAGCGACTGCCGATCTGGATCGCCGCCAATGCTCGACCCGCGGTCCGACGGGCCGCTCGGTCGGGCGACGCCTGGTTCGTCAACCCGCACTCGACAATCGCGGAGATCGAGGAGCTGAAAGTGGAGTACGACGAGATCAGGGAAGGTCAGGGCGCAGACACGGGAGTTCCGATCATTCGCGAAATGTTCGTCGCGGATAGCCACGAGGAGGCGGTGGAAGCGGCTCGCGGGCACCTATTCTCGAAGTACCAGGCATACATCGATTGGGGACAGGACGAGGCGATGGAGGACAAACGCGATCTCCACAAACCGTTCGAACAACTCGCTGAGGACCGGTTTCTGCTCGGAACGCCCGAGGAAGTGTGCGCTGAGATTGAGCGCTACGAGGAGGACCTTGAGGCCGAGTACATAATTCCGCGACTCCATTGGCCGGGGATGGACCACGAGGTGGCGATCGAGTGCATTGAGCGCATCGGCGACGACGTCGTTCCCTACGTTTGAACCGACAGGGCCGGTTTCGAGGCCCGGGTAACGGGGCTGAAAGGCGGTTACACCTCGCCAATTCGATGCGCAGGGCGACTGGCGACGGTTCAGGAGGACACTAATCTATTTCATCCCCGACCGAGACTCCTCCGTATGGTACGGAGATCAACGCTCTACACTCCCGGGGATAAGCCAGATATGATGAAAAAGGCGCTGACGTCCGAAGCTGACGCCGTCGTCTTTGACCTCGAGGACGCCGTCGCCCCGTCGGAAAAATCTCTCGCTCGCGACGTGACCGGCGATATCCTCGCGGAGGTGAGCACGGAGACAGAGGTTGGCGTTCGGATCAACAGGCTCGAAAACGGAGGCGAGACCGACCTGCAGGCTATCGCAGGTGGTGACTCCGAGCCTGACATGATCGCCCTCCCGATGGTTGAGTCAGTCGAAGACACCCTCGAACTTGGCTCCCTACTCGAGACGACCGGCTCAAACGCGTTCGTAACTGCGATCGTAGAAACCGGTCGCGGGCTCGTAAACGCTCCCGAAATCGCGGCCTCCGAGTACGTCGACGTGCTCGGACTTGGCGCCGAGGACCTCGCGGCGCAACTGGGCGCAACGAGGACGCCGGAGGGGGACGAGATCCTCTACGCACGCCAACGGGTTGTCACGGCCGCTGCGTTTGGGGAGGCCCATGCCCTGGATACGGTGTTCACCAATATCAACGATCGAGAGGGGTTCCGGCGGGATGCCGAGCGCGCGGTTCAGTTCGGCTTCGATGGCAAGGTTGCGATTCACCCTTCGCAGGTCGGACCGATCAATCGGGCGTTCACGCCACCCGCCGACCGCATCAAGTGGGCCAAAAAGGTGATCGAAGCTGAACGCGACGCCAGCGAGTTGGGAAAGGGCGCGTTCAAGGTCGACGGGCAAATGATCGATCCACCGCTCGTCAAGCAAGCGCGACGAATCATTTCCCTCGCCGAGGCCGCCGACGAAGTGTAATCGCCCGATCGGTGCTCCGACGATTCGCAGCGTGGCTGCCGGACGGCCCACTAAATATTATATGATCATCATAAAGGTGATACACCTCGGATCAGAATACCATATATGGTGAACGGATTACCGCAGTCGAATACTACCCGAAGCGTGTCCTTCGACGTTCAGTTACCTGCCCAGATCGTTTTTGGCCGTGGCGCGGCGACCAACGCGGGAAACCACGCGGATTCGTTCGGTACCCGTGCACTCGTCCTCACCGAATACTCGCTCGTTCAACTGGGCGTCGTTGATCCGGTGACGACATCCTTGCGCGACGCCGGTCTCGAGGTGGACGTGTTTGACGGCGTTAAGCCCGATCCGACGCTTTCGATCGTCAACGCGGCCGTCGCTGCCGCCCGTGAATCCGGGGCAGACGTGCTCGTCGGAGTCGGCGGTGGCAGTTCGATGGATGTGACGAAAGCCGTAGGGATCCTCCTCGAAAACCCGGAACTCGAGTCTGAACCGTTCGGTCGTGGACATGTCCCTAAGCCGGGTATGCCGACGATTTTGCTTCCCACCACGGCAGGGTCGGGAGCGGAAGTGTCCCCGGCTGTAGTCGTTGTCGACGACCGGAACGGTCACGAAAAGAAGGGAATCATCGATCCAAACGTGTTCGCGAACGTAGCGATCGTCGATCCGTCGCTCAGCGACGACTTGCCGCCCTCGATTACACGGTCGACGGGAATCGATGCATTCGCACACGCCGTTGGATCGGCGATCTCAACCTCATCAAACCCGTTCGCTGACGCGCTGTGTTCCGAAGCCATGGCACTTGTCGAAGCAAATCTCCGGGAGGCTACGTTCAACGGTGCCGACGCGCCTACCGCTCGAGATGGGATGGCGTTAGCAGCGATGATGGCGATGGCCGGCCGCGTCAATGGCGGGAAGGCTGCGATACACGCTATGGCGTACGGAGTGCAATCACTGTACGATATTCCGCACGGTGTAGCGATCGCGGCCGTTATGCCGTCGGTACTCGAGTACAACCTTCCGGCCGCGGTTTCGACGTACGCGGCCCTTGGCTCGCGGCTGTACGGTGCATCGGGTGATCGACGCACTCAGGCGGCGACGTTCCTCGAAGGCGTCCATCGGCTCCGATCCGATGTCGGATTGGACGACGGGCTCCGGGAATACGGCGCTACGGCGGCCGATCTCGACGATCTCGCGTCGATGGCCGTTACCTCGACGCGACATCTCGAAACGAATCCGCGATCGATCTCGGAATCCGACGCGAGGATCATCCTCGAGACAGCGCTGTGAAGCGCTCGATCGTGACTCAAGAACGTCCGTCAGCACAAAACAATTATGCTGGTTTCATCCGATCGTACGCATAATGCTTCACGCTACTGGCGACCTCCTCACGATAGATCTCAGCGAGCGATCGTGGACTACGAGTCGAATCGACGACGTTCTCGAAGCATTCATTGGCGGTCGAGGCGTGGCAACGAAACTCGCATACGATCGAATTCCGGTCGACGCCGATCCGCTCGGCGAACGAAACCGGCTCTACCTGTCATCGGGACCTCTTCAGGTATCCCAAATGAGCTTCACTGGCCGAATGAACGCGACCTCCCTCTCCCCGCTGACCAACGGGATTGTCTCCACAAATGCGGGCGGATACTTGTCGCGGAACTTCGCGGATGCGGGCTACTCGTGTGTTGAACTTGTCGGAGAGAGCGACGAACTACTGGCGATATACGTAACCGACGACGGGGTCGAGTTCGAACCGATTCCCGATCTCGAAGGGGCGACGATTCCGGAAACGTCGATGGTTATGGACGAACGCCACGGATTGGAGAGCGATCATCTAGTGACTATCGGACCGGCAGGTGAGAACGCCGTTCGATACGCCTCACTGATGACGTCCAATTCGCGGGCGTTCGGTCGCGGCGGCCTGGGGGCCGTACTAGGATCGAAGAACGTGAAAACAATCTCATTTGCCGGCGATTCTCGTCCGACGATCCCTTTGCCGGACGAGTCCGCTTCGATGGACATTCACCAGGACGCGGCGACGAAAGACCACATTATGAAACGGCAGGGAACGACCGGTGGGGTGGATTTGAAAAACGACATGTTCTCGCTACCGACGCAGTACTTCGAGCGGATGGACTTCGACGAAGGCGTCGATGGGATCAATGGCTCCGCCGTGGAGTCGAAGAAATACAAACGTGGGACGTGCTCGGTCTGTGCCTTCGCGTGCAAACTTCCGACGAGAGACGAGGAAACAGGCCTTGAGACCGAGGGGCCGGAGTTTGAGACAGTGTTTTCGTTCGGAAGCAACCTGCTCGTCGACGATATCGTCGACGTGATGAAATCGAACGAGTTGTGCGATACACTTGGTCTGGACACGATTAGTGCCGGCGTCTCCATCGGGGCGTATCTGAAGGCAACCGACCGGTTCGGCGACACAGCATTGATCCACGAGCTGATCGAGAAAATCGCTTATCGAAAGGGTGTGGGCAATCAACTCGCCGAGGGTGTCGACAGGAGTCACAAGGACCTGGGTGTGAAGAACTGGACCGTGAAGGGGCTTGAATTCCCCGGCCACGATGGCCGGGTACTTCATGGTCGAGCCCTCGGGTACGCGACGGCAAATCGCGGCGCAGATCACATGTACTCAAAAGTGCACAACCTGGAGTACGAGGGGACGATTCCGGCAGAAGGCCTCGAGGGGAAGGCTCCGCTGCTGGTCGAACTGCAGAACCTGAAAGCCGTCAAGGACTCCGCGATACTGTGTCGATTCGCAAACAGCTACATGTCCGACGAGCGGTTCGAACGCCTGTTCGGAACCGAGTACGACGTCCTACTGGAGGCGGGTGCGAAGATCGTCGACCTCGAGCGCAGGTTCAATAATCGCCGTGGATTTGACCGAGCTGACGACAAACTCCCTTACGAGATCGACGGTCTCGAGGCCGCCCTGGACGAATACTACAGCGAACGGGGTTGGACAAACGACGGAATCGTTCCTGAAGTGAGCGATACGAAGTGAGCGATCAATCGTCTACGGTAATTCATCGAGACGCCGAAACGATAAGATAGTTCCAATGCGGGACGGCCCGATCGTTACAGAAAATCCTATTACGGGCCATTGCATTGACTGCTACCATGTTTACGGTGCTACTACCAATCGACGAGAACGAGGAACTGAGTCATCGGGCTGCCGAATTCGTGACCGACATTCCCAGCACCACTGACGAACTCTCGGTCGTGATACTAAATGTATTCGAGGAGTTCAATGCGGCTGACGGCATGGGGAAGGTGGATTCGACGGACCTGTTCGACGAGGACGATCTGCCGGAGACCGTCGAAGTGCTAGTGGAGTTTCTTCAGGAGCACGGGATCGATACCGTCGGACGATTCGAACACGGAACGCCGGCCGATGTGATCGTGAACGTTGCCGACGAAATAGACGCCAATACGATCGTCATGGGCGGTCGAAGACGAAGTCCGGTCGGGAAAGCGATTTTCGGGAGCGTTTCACAGCAGGTCCTTCTCTCGGCCGACCGACCCGTGACCGTCCTCGTCAAGTGACACAGCGTCATAATCGAGGTCCGGCGATCCACGGACCGTCTCGGGCTCATGGATCGGACACATTGCCTTATGTGGTGGTATCACCGGATTCGACTCCAGTTTCGCCGACGACATCGGCGTCGATTAGGGACTGAATCTCGCCGTCAGAGTATCCAAGCGCCTTTAGGATCTTTCGACTGTGTTCGCCTAGCACTGGTGCGTGATTTTCGAACCCGTTGTCGGCGTTCCGATAGTTGGTGGGATGCTCTATGACCGGTTGCTCGCCGGCCGTCGAGTGTTCCAACTTCGTGATCATCTCGCGAGATAAGACTTGCTTGCTCTTGAGCGCTTCCTCGACGGAGTGTAGTGGACCTACCGGGAGCCCGTGTTCGCCCGCGAGCAGTTCTACCCAGTAATCCACGGAGTGTTCACGGAGCGTTCTTTCCAGTTCCACTTCGAGGTCGTCCGCGTGTTCGTTCCGCTTCGGATTCGAGGTGAAACGCTCGTCGTCGACGAGGTCGGGGCGGCTAAGAGCTTCACACAACTGGTTCCACGTTTGCTGGTTCCCACAAGCTAAGATGATGTAGCCATCTTTCGCCTCGTAGGCTTGATACGGCGTGTACAACGGGTCTCGGCTCCCCATCCGCCTGGTATCTTCGCCGGCAAATGCGTTCCCAGCTTGCTTGGTCAACCACGGTATCACTGAATCGAGCATCGCGAGGTCAATGTACTCGCCGGAGCCAGTTTTGATTCGGCTATTTAACGCGTTCACGATTGCGAAGGCTGCCCACATCGCGGTGATCAGATCGGTTACGGCGAAGCCAACCTTAACCGGTTCTCCATCTTCCTCTCCTGTGACGCTCATCACCCCGGACATCCCCTGAATGAGTAGATCTAAGCCGGCGCGGTTAGAGAGGGGTCCAGTCTGTCCAAACGCGGAGATTGAACAGTAAATGAGGTCTTCGTTCTCCCCTCGCAGGTTATCGTACCCTAGTCCGAGTTGCTCGATCTTTCCCGGTCTGAAGTTCTCGACGAAGACGTCGGCCTCCGCTATTAGTTCCCTCGCTATCGCATTCCCCTCCTCGCTCTTGAGATCAAGCTCAAGACTCTTCTTATCGTAGTTTACCGTCCAGTAGTACGGCGCTTCTCCCTCGACGAAGGGTGGGCCGGAGAACCTGATATCGTCCCCGGCGTTGGGGCGTTCAATCTTGATAACCTCTGCACCCTGGTTTGCCAACATCAACGTTGCGAACCCGCCGGTTACCCACTGTGAAACGTCGACGACGGTGACGCCGTCGAGTGGCTTTCTGCCCATTACGGCGAGGTATGCCCTGCCGTCATATAAATTGCGTGTACAGTAGAGTGCGCCCCAGTCAGCCGAAACCGAGCGAGTAAACGTCAAGATTCTCCACTTCGTCCGCGAGCCCATGGTGACACGTCGTACGGCGATAATTCCGTGTTACGGGACGAAATAATCGTTCTATTTATCAGAAATCACATATATTACTGCCGTATGGCTGTAATTCAGTACCGAATTAGCCGGCTGCGACGCGCTGTACTCGTTCAATCTTTCCACATTGTAGGACGCTTACCGTCGTAATGCAGTCCAAATGCCCGAAATCGCTGTTGTCGCGGGCTCACTATGGGGTAGCAGGAAAGGACGCGAACGGTGGCGCCGGAACTGGTCGCGAGGCCGAATGTGAGAGCAGTGCCCACATAACGGAACGTTTTACCCGCTCGAGCGGGCGAAGCCCCGATTCGGAAATTAACGGTAGGTATCCTTGAGCGGTCGCGTACGAGCTGATTATCCATCCGGATGTTATCGAGGACACAATCGAAGAGCGCCAGACACCGGCTCCACTTGCTGTGCGTTCTTAGACAACTTGTTCGAGGATGAGTTGCACAGATCGTGATCGCTCGCTGCCGTAGCGCTCCAATGAAGTAACCTCGCTGACGCTCGGTAGTTGGTTAGTCGGTCGACACGAAATCCGAATTCGAACCGGTGGGGCAGCTACTCGCCCGGAATCCCTTTTTCCCGAGTCGGAATCAGCATGCTTCGTTCGAACTCCATGATCACATCACCGTGTTGGTTTGTACCGGTTGTTTTGACGGTGACGATGCCGTCGCCTTCACGAGATTCGCTTAATCGCTTGTTGATAACTTCGCTCTCTGCAAACAGGGTATCGCCGTGGAAGACCGGGTTCGGCATTTTGATCTCTCGCCAGCCGAGATTAGCAATCGTTTTGTGGCTAACGTCGCTCACGCTCATCCCAGCGACGATTGAAAGGGTCAGCGCGGAGTTAACGAGACACTCACCGAACTCCGTATCTTCGCCGTAGGCGTCGTTGAAATGCAGCGGATGGGTGTTCATCGTCAATAGTGTAAACCAGATGTTATCCGTCTGTGTTATCGTTCGCGCCGGTCGGTGTTCATACACGTCTCCGGGGGTAAAGTCCTCATAATACCTCCCGTAGTCCTCGCGGTAGCGATTCTCACCAACCTCGATCACATTGCGAACCATGTGCACGCCTGAGGATTCAGCCCGAGGACATAAACTCTTCGACGAATTCATAGGGGTCATCGAAGCAAATCGGATCTCGTGGGATTTCACCTCTCCGGTGTCGTTTGATCCGAGATTTAGAAATTATGAGCTATTACGATGATCCCTATCAGATCGAGACCGTTCGATAGACCGGCGAGTTCCTGGCGCGGGGCGGTCAGGCCCCATCCGGGCAGACAAAACCCATTAAATGGTTTCGCGATTCCACAGGGACGGTCAAGTAGGTGTGTGGAACGTCGACTTTGTTTCGCTCGCCAGCACCTCTTACGACCGTTCGGAGATTGTATTTTTAGTTGACGGCATGTGTTACTTAACCGCTCTCGCGCAGTGTCGATTGCGCGGTCGGTTTGATTAGGTTGATCGCCATCTGATTGAGGGATGGTTCCAGGCGCTAGCGAAGTACACCGACTGCCTCCAAACCTACTAGCGGGGCTATCCGTTCTAGTAGTACACGCCCGCTCAGAATTCCAACGCTGCGCAGCTTTTCAGACAGTCGGGCTTCGGTCCACGATGCTGCTTCCTATGCACGGAGACCAAACAGTGCCATGCCTATTCAAACGCGGTCTAGTTGTCAGCCTTCGCCATCCCACGTTTTCATCATGCTTAGGTGGTTTAGCAAGGTATCATTATCAGTGCCCATCAAGTGTATGTCGATCTCACGTGAGGACGAATGGCGATCGAGATAAACGTACTGACGGAGCCCAAACTCGGTCGGACCTATAGTCGGTAGTAGCCGGATCCGTCCATCAGTCGCCGCTGGGTCCGGTAGACCGTTACGGCGTCGACCGACGGAGCGTCGGGATCAACCTCTGCAGTCGCCGCCATCGTTCCTTTCGGGTGCCCGAGCGTAACCATCCCGCTCGACGGTGACGCAACCTCCTCGGGAAGTGTGCCGGGGAGCAGCGCTGCCGCCGCCGTACACGAGACGCCCGTTACTGCGTAGACAGGATGCAGCTTCCCCATGCTCATGTAGCGTGCGGCGATGTCGATCTCGTCGGCTCTGACGTCACCACCCTCCGGCGTCGTATAGTCCGTCGGGGGGGCAACGAACACGAGTTTCGGGTAGCCGGGGGTCACGACCGACGCACGGTCTGGGTCGTCGACCATCCCGAGTTCGGCCGCGACCGTCCCACGGATCTGTTCGAGCCTGGCGAGCAGTTCCTCGTTTCCATCTACCTCTGAGCGACCCTCGGTCGCCGTGAGGCCGAGATCTTCGGCCCGCACGAACGCGATAGGTGTCGTCACGTCGACGACGGACATCTCGATCGTCTCGCCGTCGACCGCCAGATCGATTGTGGGTCCGCCAAGCGGGAACAGTGCGTCGGTCACCGCGCCCGCCGGATCGTGGAACGTCGTGTCGATCCGGGCGCCGGTCCCGGGCACACCGTGGATCTTGAACTCCCCCACGCTCGCCGCCCGTCCGTTACTGAGCGGGACCGTCTGTGTGATCTCCGCGCCTGTGTTCGTGTTGTACAGTTCGACGGTCATTTCGTCTGTGTCCGCGTCGAAATCGACCATCCCCTCGTCCACAGCGAACGAGCCAATCGCGCAGGTGAGGTTTCCGCAGTTCCCGCCGTAATCGACGACCGGCTCATCGACCGCTACCTGTCCGAATGTATAGTCGACGTCGACGCCATCTCTGTCGCTGGACTCAACGATCATCAGCTTCGAGGTCGTCGACGTCGCCCCGCCGAGGCCGTCGATCTGTCTGTCGTCCGGACTCCCGAACAATGAGAGGACGACTTCGTCTTGGTCGGTCTCCGGGAGTTCGTCCCGCCGAATAAATACGCCCTTGCTGGTTCCGCCACGGACGAGCGAACACTCGACGGTCCGTTGATCGCCGATCATCACTCGACTCCGACGTACTCCGCAGCTTTCTCGCCCGCGATCCGACCGAAGACCGTCCCGTTCGCCAGTCCCGTCCCCCCCGGATAGTTGTCAAAGAAGAGCCCTCCGGTCGTGTTCCCCGCGACGTAAACGCCCGGAATCGGCCGGCCGATCGTATCAAGCGCTCGTGCCTGCGTGTCCGTTGCGGCACCGCCGAAGCCGAACGTGATGCCACCAGTGACCCGATAACCGTGATAGGGCGGGCTATCGAGAGGTAATGCCCAATTGGTCTTCTCGAGGTCCAGCCCCTCAGTCCGATTTCCGTCCAACGAGTCCGGGTCGAACTCTCCGGGGTCGGTCGCCTCGTTGAATGTCTCGACGGTTCGCTCGCCCTGTTCTGGGTTCTCGCAGCCGAGTTCCGCGAGCACCTCTCGAATGGTGTCGCCCGTAACCCAGTCACCCGGACCGGTCGCTCGCATGTGCTCGGTAAGCGAGTCATCGATCACGATGAACGCCTCGTGGCCGGGCTCTTCGAAGATGATTCGACCGAGTTTCGCGTATGTGTGTGCGCGTGCGTCCTCCCCCTCGTCGAAAAAGCGCTTTCCCTCGTTGTTCAGGAGGACGCCGTACTGATAGCCGTCGACCCGGTTCGCACCGCCTTCGTACTTCGGTGACTCGCTGTCGATCAGCGCCATGTGGGCTCCTCCCCACTGGCCGGTAGCTCGACCACCAGCCTTGAGGACCATCTCGATCCCTTCACCGGTATTGTACCGGCTCCCGCGGACCTTCATCGCGTCGTAATCGGGACCGTAGTACCGGGTGCGTTTCTCCTCGCTCGATTCGTACCCACCGGCGGCGACGACGACGGCGTCAGCTTTGTACTTGACGTCGCCGTCGTCGGTGCGCGCGCGGACGCCGGCGACTGTCCCGCTATCGAAGAGGAGTTCGTGTGCTTCGGCGCGGTAGGTGAACGAGGCACCGTCGCGTTCGGCTGCCTCGACAAGTTCGGCGACGAGTTCCTCGCCGTCGAAGAACGTCCGAGCGACGGTGTAGCCGACGTTGAGCGGCTCCATATCCCACGACACCCCCCGTTCGGTTAACCACTCGACCGTCGGTCCGATCTCGTCGACGATCGTCCGCGCCAACTCGTCGTCGGCCCGGCCGTTCGTCTGCTTCATGATGTCGTCGTAGAAGTCATCGGGCGAGTAGTCGTCGATGGCGAACTCGTACCCGTAGGGCTCTAAGTCCGCTTCCGTCGACGCGACACGAAACGACTCGCTGAATCGGGTGTGCCCGCCACGATGCTCTTTCGGCGATTTCTCAAGGACGGTGACGTCCAACCCGAGTTCGATTGCGCGATTGGCTGCGCTCAGTCCTGCGATACCACACCCGACGACCACGAGGTCCTGATCGTTGACTACGTCCATCTTCGAGAGGAAACTGAGAGCCGACCCAGATAGACGTTTCGTCTCCTCGGACAATTATCAGAGACCAATACAGAGGCTGACCGCTAAAGACCGCGGCGAACAGTTACGGGCGAAGGCCGACCATTTCGCCAAATGGATCGAGTACTAGGTCGGTGACCCTGCTGTTACTGTTCGATATTGCTCTCTCTCAATTAGGTCTGATCGGTCGACTCTGTTATTCGGAGGGACACCTGGTCGAAAGGTGGTCTCAAACGCTTGCTATGCGTACCGACCGCCTCCATACTTACTGGTGGAACAATCGACAATGCGTGAGACACAGGTTTCTTTACTTCGCTTGCCACTACAATTGTTATCCCCCGCACAGTCGCTCGACAACCGAACGCCCGTCGAGGAACTCCTCGTCCAAACCGTGCCGTTTTTTAAGTAATATACGAAGGACTAATATGGAGTAATATGATAATACACTCATGCGACTGGGACGGTTCAACGTAGTGGGCCAGGACCGAATCGGCGTCTTCGAAAATAGTGAGGTACGAGGTGTAACGAACGAGTTCGACTCGTTTCGGGACGCCCTATCACGTCCGGCTGACGCAGCCACTGCTACTGGTGAAACGTTCGACCGGTCGAGAATAGAATATTTGCCACTAACGACCGACCGGAACACGATCTTCTGTGCTGGACTCAACTATGAAGCGCACGCAGAATAGTCGGATATCGCTGTTCCAGAATGGCCGTTGATCTTTCTAGAACTTCCACAAACCCTCGTCGGAAACGAGCAACCGATCGCCTACCACACCAATGTCACACAGGAGATCGACTATGAAGCAGAACTCGCCGCAGTCATCGGCGAATCGGCTCGCAACGTATCTCTGGATGAAGTCCTCGATTACGTGGCCAGGTACACGATCCTCAATGACACGTCCGCAAGGGATCTCCAGTTCGGATTTCAAGTCGGTGATGACAACCTCATCGATTGGTTCTCCGGAAAGGCAATGACGAACACGACGCCAGCCGGCCCGTACGTTGTCATCGATGAGATTGATGACCCGCAATCGCTCGAGATCGCTTCTCACGTCAACGGCGACACACTCCAGGATGACAATACGCAAATGATGATCCAATCCGTTGCGGAGTTGGTGGCATTCGTTTCGAGTTGGGTCGAGCTTACACCAGGCGATCTCGTTGCAACTGGAACTCCGGAGTGTGTCGGTACCTTTCAGGATATTAAACTCGAAGGTGGAGACACTGTTACTGTAGAAATAGAGTGGATTGGCAAGCTCGAGAATACGGTCGAAGCCACTGGACGGTGATTACCGTTCAGTGATTCTATCCAGATTTTAGCTTAAAGTAACGAAAACGAAATGTTGGACGCGAAGCTGCTCGCGCAGTTTTGCAGAATCAATCTACTTGACTAAAGTCATGTTTCCGTTCTTAAAACTCTCTGACTTCACGTCGGAAGTGGTGATAGAGAGAATCAGTGCCGTTCAAAAGGAATTCTATTTCCCGGTGTTATCGTTCCGGCTTTGCACGTGTGAATGTTGGGCAACGGTACATTAATTATCGAGGGTTTCGTTCGAGTGTGTATGTCCGCCGTAACGTGGGATTTCACAGCACTGTCCATGGAACAGGAACTCATTCAGCGTGAGATCGGTCGTATCTGCGAAGAATTCGGGGACGAATACTGGCGTGAGCATGAAGAAAAGAACGAGTATCCACATGACTTTGCGGATTTACTGGCGGAGAATGGCTGGCTCGGCGCGCTAATACCTGAAGAGTATGAGGGAAGCGGAGTCGGCACCAAAGAAATGGTAGTTATGATGGAAGAGATCGCTGCTAGCGGCGCCGGGTTTGGCGGTTGTCAGGCGATCCATGGAGCGATATACACCTCCCGTCCGATTGTGGAGCACGGAAACGAACGACTCCGTGAGGAGCTCCTGCCGAAGTTCGCATCGGGCGAGCTGACAGTACAGGCGCTCGGACTCACGGAACCGAATGCAGGATCCGAGTCGACAGCTATCACCACACGTGCGGAGCGCGATGGCGACGAGTACGTGATTAACGGACAAAAGGTTTGGACCTCGCGTCTCGATGTATCCGATTTTATGTTGTTGGTCGCACGAACGAAACCACCCGAAGAGGCGACGAAAAAGACTGACGGAATTTCGATGTTTCTCGTCGATATGACGGACGCGAAAGCCCAGGGAGCGATTGAAATGAAACCGATATCGAAAACTGCACTCAATCTCTCGCACTCCTTTGAGGTTTGGCTTGAAGATTTACGAGTGCCAGTCGAAAACCGGATTGGAAAAGAGCACGAAGGCTTTTACTATCTCCTTGATGGGCTCAATGACGAGCGGCTAGTCATCGCTGCAGAATGCATCGGTCACGCGAGACTCGCGATCGACCGTGCCGCTGCATATGCCAACGAGCGCGAGGTGTTCGACCGCCCCATTGGAAAAAATCAGGCAATTCAACATCCACTGGCGGAGGCGTATATGCGCACTCTCGCAGCGAAAGAACTCGTATACGAGACAGCGGAAATGATAGAGGAACTCGAACGACAGCAAGTCGGTATCCTCGCGAACTCTTCGAAATTTCTCGCGGCGGATGCTGCATTCACGGCGGCCGACGCTGCTGTGCAAACTCATGGCGGGTTCGGCGTCGCTCGTGAGTACGATGTCGAACGCTACTTCCGAAACGCTCGTATCGCTCGTATTGCGCCAATATCTCAGGAGCTCGCATTAAACTATGTTAGCGAGAAAGCACTTGGATTGCCCCGGTCATTCTGAATATCACGAACACGACACTTGATATTCTCCTTGTGTGTATACTAGCTGTCAAACTCGACTAAGGATCGGCATGCTTCGGCTTGTTCTTCAGTCGAGATAACAGGGTTGCTGGTCGACCGTCAGAACGAAGACAACCTGCTGACCGTGGCTGACGACAAAGTCTTTCATAACTGCCACACTAAGTTCAAAACTCTACGCTCTTGGTGTTGAACCGTTGATCTTACAACGTGAACCGAGATCACTTGCGAAAGGACACAACGCGCTTATTTGGGTGAATGCCAATGCTCAGCTCAGGATAGCTAATAGCTCGTATACAACGACGAAGGGCTTTCTCAGTGTTGTTGTGCGAGTATTGGACCGGTATCGCAGTTCCACGTACTTGTCTTCATATTCGCCATCATTAACATAGAAACGCTCTGTGAACCTTCAACTACCACGCAATAGCCATTAAACAAAGCAGAATAATTACAATTCACGAATATATTTGCCCACTATAAATCTGATAACTTGATGCCCAACAAAATAACATTGATTATCATTACTTAATATCTGGCCACAGTTATTACACATTTCATCTGATATTTTTCAATGATTAAATGGCGAATAATTAGTTGAATCATGACGACAATAATCCTGCTGTTTAGGAAAGTGACCTATAGATTTCATCCACCCATTCGAATAATTGTTCGTCTTTATTAAATCGAGCTGTGCATTGGATCCCTAAAGGTAGGCCATCAATTTTATCGACAGGTATCGTCGCGGTTGGTAGGCCAGCATATGTCCAAGGGAGGTTCATTATCGGGTCTCCAGTATCGTCAATTCCTTCTGGCGCGGGACCACGCGCTGGTGGTGACAGGATAATATCAACGTTTGCCTTGTTCATAGCGCTTTGAATTTCTTTTCGATATTCTATCCTCCCCGCACGACCTATTGCAAGATCTTCGATGTTATGTGATCGGCCCTCTATAATCTGTTCAGTTAATACTTGAGAATAATGGTCTTGGTATTGTTCGAATCGACTATGATGTGAAAGTGCCGCTTCAGATGACTTTACGGTTGTGTGATGGTTGACTATAGTGGGAAAATCATCCAGAATATTCAAATAAAATATATTGAATCCCTCGTCAGCCAGTAACTCTATGTGATCTTTGAAAGCAGTGATTCCCTCTTCGTTTGCGTAGGAGAGATATTCTTCAGCGGGGACACCAATCCGGGGCAAGCTCCCCTCAGTATCTGCATTCCAAGAATCTATCAAAACGGAACCTGTTCGCCGAGCACCCGCAATATCCTGTGTAAAGAATCCCACATGGTCAAGTGATTTTGCATAAGGAATCACCCCCTGCATGGAAATCCTCCCAAAGCTAGGTTTAAAACCAACTACTCCACAAAAAGCTGCAGGTCGAATGACTGATCCTACTGTTTGGGTTCCTAATGCAAGGGGGCAAAGACCACTAGCTACCGCTGCTGCAGATCCACTGCTTGACCCACCAGGAGTATGATCTATATTGTGAGGGTTGCGTGTAGGTCCTGGGTGTGCATAAGCAAATTCAGTCGTAACTGTTTTTCCCAATACAAGCGCACCTGCTCTCTTTAATTTGGTTACTGTCTCTGCCTGAGTTCCTGTTAGAGCTTCAGGTGGAATACTTGAATTAGCTTTTGTAGGTAAACTACTGACATGAAAAATGTCTTTGACGCCCACAGGAATCCCATAAAGTGGCGGACGATCTTCAATATTCGAAAATCGATTGACCATCTCTTGAGCAGATGCTTGTACACGTTCCCACCTTTGGGCCTCTTCTACAAATGACTGAATTTCTGGTTCAATTTCCTCAAATCGATTTTTTACATTGTCTAAATAGTCCGAAACAGTGATATCATCGGAACGAAGTTGATTTGCATCGTGGTCGAGCTGGGCATCAAAAATCATATTACCACGGTGGTTAGTCATGATCGCATTCAGTTTTACTTGTCGTTGATTCATCCTCACTATCGGGTAAGATACCTATTTGTGTATTTGCAGGTGGTGACATAGCTATCTCTCTCAGTAGCTGGCCACTCTGTGTAAGTACTTGAATGTTGGGGCAAATTCCCCAAAGAATTTAATCTACTGATGTATGAATGGGGATTTCAAATACGGTGCCTCCCAGAACCCAGAAATTAATACGAATTCACGTTCGCAATCGTCCTCCTCCTGGTTCGTTCAAAGTTAAATTGAAGAAGAAGAGCCATTCCTTAGTGGAGTTCGCTGTACTTAGCGACGGCCTTCGGCGGTCATTATTGTGTTTAAATGATAGGAGTAGACGTCGGTCATTTCGCCATTTTCGCCGTACTGGACTCGTGTCCGTCCGACCTGATCTCGGACACCGCTCGCTAGTAGGAGCGGCATTGCGTTATCCTCGGCGAATTCGGGAAGTAGTTGAAGGTTTTTTCATTAACCCGAGGGCGAAACCGACGCCACGGTCAACCGAAATGTATTCGGGAAATTTGTCTTCTGTTGCGGAGTTGCGCCCGGTACTGACGTTGAATATTTCACACATCGTATCGATATCGAGGCAGATCTGCTGCCCAAGCACGATTGCTTCGGAAGTAGCGACCATCGCCGTATTCGAAAGGTAATTGTTGAGCAGCTTCACCGCGTGGCCACACCCGGGATTATTACCGACGCAAAACGTGTCTGAAGTAAACGCATCCAAATAAGACTCCACCTCTTCGAATATCGGTTGATCACCACCGATCATCATAGTAAGGGTCCCGCTCTCGGCGCCGAAGGCGCCGCCACTGACCGGCGCCCCGAGAATAGTCACATTGCTATCTACGAGACGTTCGGCTATCGCTCGCGTCGTCTTGGGTGTCTAGGTGGTCATATCGATCAGGACCGACTCGGGGTTAAGGGGCTGTGTTGAATCGTCATAAGGCGGTGGAATTCACTGTTTCACGGTTCGCTTGATGTTGTAGACGACACACATCAGAGCGATCTCTCGGAACTCACGGAACCAAGACCGCGCTCGCTCGGCGAAGCCGAGCGAGCGCTTGACAGCCGAGTTCACGGTCTCCGTCATAGAGCGTTGATTGTAGCGCTGTCCGTCGATTCTGGCGTTATGCGCGTGGTCGTACGGTGCGGAGATTCGATGCTTGATCAGTGGTCTGATGCGGAGTTCCCGGAGGGCTTTGCGGAGTGACTGCTTGTCGTAGCCCTTGTCAGCGGCCAGAGACCGCAGATCGCCCGCGTTCCGGCGGGCGATCTGCTCGACGAGATCTGCGTCACTTCCTTCTCAGGTCGTTGAACAGTGAACGTCAAGGACGGCTTGAGTGTCTGTGTTGACGAGTTTCGTGACTTTCAGCTTCTGGACGCGGTAGCTTATTCGCTGGCAGTAGTGGCGGCTTGCCGCTGACCGTTCGTAGAATGTGGCGTCTATCGCGCCGTGTTCGGAGGGATCGTGTAGCTGCGCCGACTGGCGCAGCAACACTCGACAGACGCTCATACTGATCCGGTCGAACACCTTACACAACGTAGATGGTGAGGGGAGATCAGCCGCGTTAAGGCCGATCTCCCCGGTTATTTATGGCATCTCCTTGAGCAGGTCACTCGTCATTCGGTAGGATGTATCGAGGTAAATCCGCAGACAGTGCAGGGAAACGAGGGCATAGTCGGCGAATCCGCCGTCACCTTTCGGGTCGGCGGATTCGTCTCTATCACCAGTGACTCTTTGAGCGACCGGCACAACTTCCCCAATGAAGCGGGAGATTTGGGTCATGGACAACTCGACTCTCCCGCTTCAACTCCTTTGATTTAGCGACCTATCCTGACGCCGTCTAGTGATTCAACACAGCCGGTTAAGGGTACTCTCTAGGTCCGCTACGACTGTATTGACTGCCTGCGGGCCGGGTAGAGATAACAGTATTACAGTCGCCCGTTTTCCAACTTCTTGCGCTGATTCAACACCCGTTCCACCCACTGGCTCAATCGCAGCAAATGCTTCCGATCGCTGGTCGACGACTACAACCTCGTGACCGTCTCGAACAAGGTGGGAAGCCATTGGGCCACCCATTGTTCCGAGACCAATGAATCCTGATACCGTCAAAGAGGGGTGTTCCCACCATTCGTAATAAGTAATTGTCATCTAATCGCCAAATTAGTCATATAAAACCAATCTATGATTGTGAAATTAATAGCGTGATTTATACCATAGATTCGTCTATCGTTCCGTATCATGACTGACCCGGTTGCTTCGCTCAATACCGAGAATGTCGTTGCATCCACTCGCATCGACCAGGAGGTCAATTTGGAGACGCTGGCGAACGATCTAGAGGGAGTTTCATATGATCCCGATAATTTTCCTGGGGTCGTTTACAGGACCTCGTCGCCGAAAGCCGCGGCACTGATCTTCCGATCGGGGAAAATCGTCTGTACGGGTGCCCAATCACGCAGCGAAGTCCGAGAAGTGATCCGGATTACCTTCGGTGAGCTCTCAAATCTGGGTTTGACCGTTCCGGATACACCGGAGATCATTGTCCAGAATGTGGTGACGAGTGGCGAACTCGGTGCGTCTCTCAATTTGAACGCGATCGCGATTGGGCTTGGACTGGAAAACGTCGAGTACGAACCGGAGCAGTTCCCTGGTTTGGTCTACCGAATGGACGAACCGAGTGTTGTAACGTTACTATTCGGGAGTGGAAAGCTGGTCATCACCGGTGGCAAGCGTCCAGAGGACGCTGAGGAGGCTATCACGACGGTTTGTGACGAACTCAGAGAGCTGGGATTATTCGGTGTCTGAGGTTGATCGATAGGATTACAGCATGATCGGTCTGCGATCTGCGATCGACTGTGAGTGTTCGGGTTTAGAGATCGCGTGGCTGAACAGTTTTTCGGGCAATCTAATAGTTGAAAATCCCCCCAGTAGTTCGCAGTCGAAAATTTGTAGTTAATGATCCCTCGAGATGTTTGTTTTCACGTTATATCTTCGATGAAAAATGTTTGGCTTCTTAGAACGTGGTGTGAGACGCAGGGGGTGCCCGAAAAGGGAACCATCCCCCCTGCGAGATCTCAGACGCAACCACCTTCCGCCGTGGTTGCTTTCCATACCACTCCCGACGAGCGGTGAGCCCGTCTAGAGTAGTCGGGGGCCGCCGACTGGCGGAAACTTACGTCAGGATTTGACGACAGGTTTCGCACCTTGCACAACATTCCTTGCGTGGTAGCGTTTCCAGCCATCAATGAGACACGCACGGCGACGTCTGGCTGTTCTTCGGTTGGGCGTCCCGCTGAACTTCCTCGTTTTGAAGTGGCGTCTAACGGATCGTCCAAGCTCAGCGGTCTCCTCTATCGTCTCGATGGGGTTATCATACGGGTGTACGATGAGCGAGCCATAGAGCCACTACACAAGGCGAAGGCGCTGGCTTTTTACCTCGCCCTCAGCTACTCCCTTCTGAGAGGGGCTTTCTGACGCCTAATGTCATTAGGGTCATCATCCTCTCTCACTCTCACCTTCTGAGCGGGAGCACTCGCCAGTTGTAGAGGGGATTTGATAGACACACACAACAATTACATTGGATATTATTGTAACTGTAGTATGGATGACTTCACCGGATTCCAGCGTGACCTGCTTTACGTCATCGAGGGAATAAGCGATCCGCACGGCCTTGGAATCAAAGACGAGATAAAGAAGTATTACGCGACGGAGGTCCATCACGGGCGGCTCTATCCGAACCTCGACGCGCTCGTCCACAAAGGATTCGTCTCGAAAGAAGTGCTCGATCGGCGAAAAAACACCTACGTCCTCACTGATCGGGGCGAACGCGAGCTCGAAGCGCGTTGTGACTGGGAAAATCAGTACGTGCGGTCGATGCTCGCCGAAGCTTAATCGATCACCGAATCTTGCTATTACACGCGTAGGACCTCGAGTTTGCAGTATGAAATACGGGCCACCACGACGCCGAGCGACTCTAACGTGACGCGAAGCTCACCTCAATCCACAAAGGAACCAGCGAAATCCAGAAGGAGATCATCGCGCGAGTTATCAATGAAAGACACATTTAGACACCATACACTTCGCTTTAGCTTAGAGGGTACGCTCCAGCTTCTGGTACGTGAGTTCGGGTCCCCAATTGTGCCGTGTGACGTCCTCAACGAGTATAAAGTCGTGTTCTTCGTACAGCTGACGCGCCGCTTCGAGCCCCTCATACGTCCATAGATACACTCTGTCGTAACCTGCCTCCGTGCAGAACGCCATTGCTCTGTTCATCAACTCACGACCGAGACCCTGTCCGTGGAGTTCGGGCGCGAGAATGACCCAGCGGATGCGCGCGCCTTCTTCGCCATTGGAATGGCCGCCGTCGATGACGAGCGATCCCATGACTTCCTGTTCGCCCTCATCGTTCGGGTCACTCATCGCTAACCAAAGTCGATTGTCGGCTTCGTTGTACCGGCCGAGGAACTCCGCGAGTTCGACTGCTACCTCACGGGAGAATTCGTAGTCGAGATTCCAGTACTCGCTGTAATAGGTTTCGTGAAGTTCGATGATGCAACCGAGGGCGCCAGGAATGTATCCAGTTTGAATCTCAGACATGGATCCTCCGAAACGATGAGCTGTGAATGAAGCTCGCCCATCGTATCTAATTAACCATTTAGTTAGAAACATTGTAAAGGTTTCGCACACTTTCGTTCCAGAGTCGAACACTTACAGTGACGGGGTAGAGGCGGGCGAGCTCATAAGAATCACGTAGCCACCGGATCTCTCAGGCACAGATCTCACTGGTGTCGTTCGATTCGTGATCAAGGAATTATGAACTCCTACGATGATCCCTATCAGTCCTTACGTTTGATGAGCAGATCGTCGAGGATGAGATCGACGAGCGCATTCCGCACCATGGTAGCGACATCGTCGTGCGTGAGCGAGACGTGATAGGCTCGTCCGCCAAGCATTGTTGCAAGAAGAAGCGTTGCTACCTGTTCGGGGTCAACCTCGCGGAAGACTTCCTGCTCGATGCCCTCTTCGATCGTTGCAACCATCAGATCCCAGGCGTAGTCGTAGTTGATGGTGAATTGTTTGCGAAAGGCTTCGTTCCGACCGGCTTGCGCCCGCAACTCTAACAGTGCCATGCTGAGTTCCTCACCACCAAGTGGCGGGCGGTCATCTACTCGCTCAATTGGTCGATCTGGATCGTCAATACCGACGAGAACGACGAGAAGGGCATCGATGATCACGAGAAGTCGATCACGTGGATTCTCGATCGACTCAATATCAAACTGTGCTGTATATTCGTCGACGAGATTGTCCAGTAAGTATTCGAGGAACGCCGCAAGGAGGTTCTCTTTAGTATCGTAATGGTAATGTAAAACAGCAGTCGTCATTTCGAACTCGTCGGCAATCTTCTGAATCGAGAGGTTAGCGTACCCGTACTTGCAGAGTGCTCGATGAGTCGCCTCCATAATTGCCGCCCGAGTCTCAGCAGACCCCGCTCGTTGTTGTCGATCCTCAGAGAAGCTCATTGATTCATTAATCGGTTAGTTAGCGCTATAAGCCCACCGACGTAAGGCGAGGACTCGTGCGACATTCGTCTACGGGAACGGACGGCGAAGCCGAGCCATCTCCTGTGTGAGGCTTCGGTACTCGATGAGAAAGAAACCCGTCGCGATGATGGTGAACCCAATGAGTGTCTGTAGTAGTAACTGCTCTCCGAGAAGAAGCCATCCGAGAATTGCCGTGATAACCGGGGAGACGTACGTGATGAGATTCACTCGAATGGGACCTACGGAGTCCAGAAGGCTGAAATACGCGATGTAGCCGATTGGCGTCGCAATGACCCCGTTGAATACGATCGCAAGAAGTGCGATTCGTGACCAGGAGATAGCTGCTACTTGTTCCCCAAGAGCGAGACTAAGCATGAGCATTGAGATCCCACCAACGAGCGTCGCCCAAGCTGTAATAGCAAGCGGAGAGAGCGAACCCTGTAGGTAACTGAGTGCGACACCACCGACGGCGAGCGCTACTGCAGCGAGAAAGAGAATCCCCATCCCCAAGCATCGTGACTGGAACGAGGTTCGAAGGACTCGTTTGTGCGACGATACCGACCCCAACCAGTCCGAGAACGACTCCAAACACACCCCGCCATGAGAGAAGGCTGCTTGGAAGAAGGGCTGCTGCGAGGCCGACAGTGAGAATCGGGCTGAGACTGATGATAATTGCCGCCGTTGCGCTCGTCGTGTACTGCTGGCCGACAAAAAGGAAGGCATTTGCCGCTCCGACCACGAGCCCGCCACTGGCGAGAATCGTAAGATAGTCCGTGTGCATTCGTGGCCGGAGCCGTTCCGAGCGAAGAGCAACGTACGGGAGAAGGAGCGCTGCAGCGATGAGAAATCGCAGTGAGGCAAAGAAAACAGGTGGGAGATACGTGAGTCCTGCCTTGTTTGCAACGTACATCCCGCCTGTGAGGATCGCTGCAATGAGAAAGAACATCGCATTGCGATACCGTGAATCCATATCTTCCTTCTAACTAACCGATTAATTAGCTTGTTGGTAGTCGATATAGCACGCAGTTTTCATATTTGATACCTGAGATGCAGCATATGCAGCGATCCCCGATTCACAGTTTCAATCTCGAAGAATCTTTGCTTACCGTGTGAGGGTGTCATAGAAGAATTCTCATACCGTGATCACGGTACTTCCCGGATTGTCTCCACGTTCGTACTTGGTGATTACAACGACAATGCGAAGGCACAGTCGGTAGTTCCCATCGCTCCTGATTGCTGTCTCGATTTCTGGAGCAAAACGAACGAGACTAGAGTAATGGATTCATTGAGTCGAACAAAGACGGCGGTCTCACGCCAGTGAGAGCGCCGTCACCCGAGAGATGATCCACAGCTGTCGCTCATTCACAGGACTGCCGCTGGACGCGGGCGGGCTCAGCCCGCGTCCAGCTGGCTGTAGGTCGCCGGAATGCCGACACCGTTGGTCGGTGCTTCCCACTTCCGGCACAACGTGTCGTCGAGAGCGTGGTCAAGCCACTCTCGGAACACCTCGAAGCGAAACCAGATAGGTAGTGCTCGCCCGCCGCGCCGCGGCGTGGCGAGCACCCCCCAGCGAACGATGAGCCAGAGATTCCGCACCAAGAAACTCACGAGAACGAACATCAACCTAACACCTTGATCAGTCGTGCTTGTCCGCGCACGCGCTTCGCGCATCGTCCGGAACGCTGTCTCGATGGCTGAGCGTTTCTGGTAGAGTGCTTCGACTCCTTTCGGCGTGCGATCGGTCAGATTGCACGCCACGGACGCCCGAACGAGCAAGCCGTGTTTGCCTCGATTACCATGTTGGTAGGAGACACAGACCGCGAGCGAAAAACGCAGTTCCCGCTCGCTCCCTTCGTATATCACGTACTCCGTCCAGTAGGAGATTGTCGTGTCCGGTACTCGGCCATCTGATTCCCACGACGGATGATCGGAAGAGTGACTGGTGCCAGGGCACCCAGTCGCTCGATTGACGCGCCGTCGTAGAATCCACGGTCGGCGAGAAGGCCAGCGATCTCGAACGGCAGGGCCGCGACGTGGTCGAGCAGTCGCTCGACTGCGTCGCTCTTCGGTTCGTCGCTCCGGACGGGTGTGACTACGACGATGAGCGGTTTCGCCCTACAGAGGACGAATCCAGCGAGGTAGCGGTGGCACTGGGAGGTGCCATCGCGGGGTTTCGTGTGGCAGAGTTCGCCAGCCTCGGCGTGTGGACAGCCGTGATAGTGGAAATCGACGAAGTCGATGCAGATGATCCTCGGCCCCGGCCCGAGGATCATCGCCGCCTGCTGGACGAAGAGATCATTGACGATTGCTTCCAGTTCATCAGGCGGAACGGTGTGAAGCTGTGTGAGCGTATAGTCGTCGGAGTACGTTCTCCGGGTAGTGTCGGTGATCGCCTTGATCGACTTCTGATCGACAGCAGCTTGGAGCAGTGTCTTTCGGATGATCCCGGAGTCGAAGGCTGCGGCTTCGACTCCGGGGATCGGTATCTCTGCGAGCAGATCAAGCGTTACGTATTCAATGTCAGAGGCCGTAAGAACGGTGTCTAGATGGTAGAGAAATCTCATATACACCCATCCAGACGCTTCCTGAGAATCTAACCCTGTCAGTGCTGACTATTCGATAACTCGATGGGAATTACCGACAGTCGGTGACGAATACGTGAACCTCCGATCATAGGAAACAACGTCTGAGGCCCTCAACAAAGGGTATCCAGTAGCAGTGGTCCACGTACTTTTGGCGGTCAGTTTAAGAAGACGCAACTCTCCGCTCGACGACGTTCAAGGGTTACACCAATCACTCGGGCGCTGGATCGTCCGTTTATTCACGTTCGAGGTTGTCATAGAACGATTAGCTCACCAAAGAGCAGGGTGAATGCTGAGGTGGCATGTGGTCAGCGACCCTGCAAGATGATCCTTCGGTAGAGTCGCTCTTCAAAGCCGTGGAGACAGAGACGCTAGCGCTGTTTGAGCATCTCTTCTTCGAGTTTCTCGAAGAGTTCGACGTGTTCGCCCCGTCTCCGCCGGGGCGAACACGAGAACTTGAGCCATCAGAGATGATGCGTGGGTTTCTCCACTGCTACTACAAAGACATCTACGGCATTCGTCCTGTTGAACGGGAGCTTCAGAACACGATCGTCTGGCTCGGCTGTGGGTTCGATCGACCGCCGTCAAGAAATGCGGTCGCTCGTTTTCTTACTGACCTCGAACACGTAGTTGACGAACACTTTGCTCAACTCGTAGAGCAGGCCGCTCTCCTCGGCCTGCTCGACGTGACCTACTCCATCGATCCAACCGATGTGAGAACGATGCCTGCCGACCAAGATGCATCGAAATGCTACGATCCACCCGCTGAAGAGTACTATTACGGCTACGGCTGTACAATCGTCTCGACCGGACAAAAGATCCCGATTGCAGCGGAGTTCACCGAGAGCAAGCAAGCACCAGAAGAGACGGTGATGCGCGTCACACGTGACGCGTTCGCCGTCAAACAGCCGATCTGGATGGTTGGCGACAGCGCCTACGATACGCCCGACTGGCACGACCCCTGCGGCCAGTAGGTGGTCGTGCCAGTCGCCCCGTACAACCCGAGAAACACTGACGAGCCGAACGACTTTGAGTACAGGGTCGAAGACCGCATCACCGAACACAGCGAGGACGTTCAGTTAAAGCAATCGACGCTAGACGAGACGTACAACCGTTGGAGTGGAGTTGAACGGACCAACGACGCGGTCAAGGACTGCGGCCTCGGGCGCGGACGTGCCCGAGGCCGCGTCCACGCACGGGCACAGGTGTTCTTTGCACTGTGCCTTCGCATTGTCGTTGTAATCACCAACTACGAATGCGGAGACAATCCGGGAAGTACTGTGATCACGGTATGAGAACTCTTCTATGACACCCTCCACGTTTGGTAAAACCGGTCGATCCACATCGCAAATAGCAACGCTCGCCATTTGCCGTCCGCGCCCGCTGCCGACATCCTTGCGTGTTCACCGGGAAGCACTTTTTTGAGCAAGCTTGCCAGCGACATGATCAAATAGTTCCTCGTCCTGCTCAATTCTTGCCGATACAGCGCAATCTTGTTCGAAAAGTTAATATCTGACTTGGTCATACAGCCGTGTGGTATAACAACTCATGCCAAACTTGTCAATAGACAACACATCATTAACCTCTTCTGATCCTCGATCACGTGGCCTCAGTATGGGGCGTCGGAAATTAATAAAGGCGATGGGGGCTGGTAGTGCCGCAGCAGCACTTGCGGGGTGTGGCGCATTACTGCCCGACGACGACGAAGATAGTGCGGAGACCAACGGAGACGTTCCGGACGATCCAATTGAGGTCGGCTTTCAGATCACTCTCGACGGACCCGGGTTCGTCTTAACAGAGCAGCAAGTCGCAGCGATGGAGATTGCCGTCGACCGAATCAACGACTCCGGAGGAATCGCAGGCCGGGAGGTCGAGGTCGAGACTTTGAATGAAGGTGAGGGAGCGATCGAGAACCACGAACGGTTCGTAGATGACGAAAAGGACGTTATCTTTGGCCCGGCCACGTCTGGAGCTGTGGCCTCAGTAGCGCCGGTCGCCGATGAGCTAGGTACATTAACAATCTTCCCAGACGGAGCGGCGTTTACCCTTTTTGAAGATACCCATACTGATCCGGAACTGGTTTTCCGGTTCCAAAATCCCGACATCACTGAAACCGTCGTAGCTGCTCGCGCTGTCGTCGAGCACCTCGGTGGGGACAATATTGACTCTATCGCAAACGTTAGTCCGGACTACGAATTTGGCCATACCCAGTGGGAAGGGTTCAGCACAGCTGTCGAAGCACTTGGTGGTGATGTCGAAGTTGTCTATGAGGGATGGCCGGACCTATTTGCTGATGATATGTCGAGCCACGTCACCGAAGTGGCCAGCTTGGAGCCTGACGTCCTCTTCACAAGTATGTGGGGAGGAGATATGTCGTTATTCTTGAGACAAGGGAACGAGGTTGGTATGTGGGACGAGGTTGGTGTTCATGCAACGACCATCGGATATGGGGGAGCGCCAGATTTCACCCAAGAAGAGGTTGAAGCTGCGGATCCGACTGTGATGGTCGGGCGGAACTACATCTACAATTATCCACCAGAGCCAATGGCGCCAGCCGTCCATGAACTCCACGAGGAATTGCAGAACTGGGGCGTTAGCGCGGTCTACGGATACACTATGAGCACGTACGGAGCGATGACTTGGTATGCGACCGCCGCTGAACGGGCCGTCCAGCTACTAGGGAGGTGGCCAGAGGCCGAGGAACTTGCCGAAATTATGTCGAACCACGGGTTCGCAACACCGAGCGTGTTCTGTGCCACCGATCCGGACTATTTCAATGGCAGGCAGGCTTTTTCCAATCTTCACAGCGGTGAACTAACGTGGGACGATGAGAACGATCATGCCGGGTGGACAAATGTTCGCGAATGGTCGCCGATCGGCAACCACCCACCGCCAGGAGTCCAGTCGATGGACTGGCTCGAGGGGTGGTAACAGACTAATTTGAAGTACTAAAAAATCTACAAATGTTAGGAAGTTTTATAGCACATACGCTAAACGGACTGTACTGGGGTTCGATCCTGTTCCTGATTACAGCCGGATTGAGCATCGTGCTTGGCATCCTCGGCGTGCTAAATCTTGCACATGGGGAATTGTACGCGCTCGGTGCGTACCTCGGGATTACAGTGTTCGGTCTTCTAATGGGGTTAGTCGTCATCCCTGAGACGATCGCACAGTACATCCTCTTCGGTGGCATCATCCTCCTTGGCATTCTAATCGCTGCGGCGATATTGATCCCGTTAGCTTCTATCATTGAGGTGGTTCTATTTCGACCGATATACGATCGAGCAGAGGAATATCAGCTATTGTTAACTTTCGGATTATTATTAATACTACATGATGGGATCAAACTGTTCTGGGGTGAAGGCTCCGTTTCGAGTTCTGCGCCGTACTCTGGATTGAACCGAATCCCAACGACAGAATTGGTCGGATTCTCATACCCTTCTTATAACATATTTGTTATTATCAGTGGATTCATCCTGTTTGTTTCACTCCTGTGGTTTTTCGACAACACGAAGCAGGGGTTGATCATTCGCGCGTTAGCCATTGACCGCGAGATGGCTACGGCCATTGGCATCGACACGAAAAAGATGTTCACTGTCGTGTTCGCATTCGGCGCGTTTCTGGCCGGTATGGGTGGTGCAATGGCCGCTCCTCCAATCACCGCGAACCTGGGGATGGGGATCGAGCCGCTGATCCTCGCCTTTGTTATCATCGTTATTGGTGGCGTCGGCAGTATCAAAGGGACCTATATCGCGGCGATCATGGTTGGACTGCTCAGCAGATGGGCGACGTGGCTGTATCCACCGGTCGAACTGGTAATTCCGTTCCTCCTCATGTTAATCGTTCTCCTGATCAAACCACAAGGGCTGTTCAGCTCCTGGGGCGAGCTCTCATGAAACTTAATCCGATCGTCGAACGTGACGGCGAAACTCGAATTCGGGTAATGAAAGGACTCGAGCTAAGTAAGAAACAATCGTTGATCGGCGGTTTTCTCCTTCTCCTCCTCATCGCAGCTATCGACCTGACGCGATTGATTCCAGGAATCGGCTATCGGAGTCTGCACACCGGCATGGCGTTCGGGTTGGCTGCATTAGGCGTGAACCTGCTCCTCCGACACCTAAAACTCGTTTCGTTCGGTCATGCGGCGTTCTTTGGCGTCAGTGCATACACGATCGCCGTATTGGTATTCCACTTCGGCTTTCAGCATGTGCTTCCGCTAATTCTGGTCGCTGTAATTCTCGGAGTTACACTGGCTGTCGTTATGGGTTACTTTATAGCCGACTACATCGGACTGTATTTCGCGTTGCTCACGTTGGCGGTAAACGCAATCCTCTACTACTCCGTCCGCCGCAGCGCATTCTTCCACCGGACAGACGGCCTAGCTGTACGAGCCGACGGTCAACGACCGACGATCTTGGGACAGCAACTATCGACTGAATTATACGAACTCGCCATACATATGCTGACTGTGGTCGTGTTGGTTGGCTCGCTTCTCTTTATGTGGCGGTTGATCAACTCGCCATATGGACAGGCACTCAACGCAATCGGGCAGAACCGTGTCCGAGCTGAGTTCATTGGTATTCGGACCAAAAACTACGTATGGGGAGCGTTCACTATCTCAGCGGTCTTTGCATCGTTTGGCGGCGCGCTCTGGGTCCTATACCGGCTTCACACCGGACCCGAACAGAGTCTGTTCGTGTTCCGTTCGGGGGAGATGCTATTTGCGGTAATCATCGGTGGTATTCACACTCTCACCGGACCGATAATCGGAGGAATTATTCTCATATTCCTTCTCGATAACATCCACGTATATACTAGCTACTTCAATGCCATCATCGGATTGCTTCTCATTTTAATTGTATTCTTCTTCCCGAACGGTGTCATTGGATCGATCGACGATATCAACCGCGAAGTGAAACAGCTACGGCGCGATCCTAAACAGTCGATCAGACGAATGCAGGCGCACATCCACGCAGTAGTCTTAATGTGGTATCGAAATATCAGGGATATATTTTCGCGGTAAAGACAACATGTTAGAAACTAAGAACCTCAAGAAGTTGTTCGGAAATCTAGCAGCGACCGACGGGGTCGACTTTCAACTTGGACAGACACCCGATGAAGTCGTCTTCATCGTGGGACCCAATGGAGCCGGTAAGACCACCCTCGTTAACTTAATTACGGGGCATCTGTCTCCCGACTCCGGGATGATTACGCTTGATGGCGAAGAGATCACAGCGTTGGATCCTACGACTAGGGTGAACCGAGGCATTATCCGAAGCTTTCAGATAGTCAATTTATTCGACGAAATGACTGTTCGAGATAATGTGAGGATCACAGTTCTGTCGAATCACGGCATTACAAAAAGCCTATTCAGCCTAAAAGACGAACACGAAGTAGTCGAATCGGAAGTCGAATATATACTTGACACCTTCGGTCTCAATGACATTTCTAACGAAGTCGCCGCAGAACTCTCTCACGGGCAACGAAAGCTTCTAGACGTTGCAATGACGTTCGGTCTTGAGCCACGCTATTTGTTCTTGGATGAACCGACTGCTGGTATCCCGTCGGGGATGAAGGTAGACATCATCGAGACCATCCTTGAGGTCTCTCGCCGTGAGGAGATTCCAATTGCGACCATCGAACACGACATGGAGCTCGTACTCGAATATGCCGACCGAGTAGTAGCGCTCCATGAAGGAAAGGTACTCCGAGAAGGCCCCGCAGACCTTATTCGGGAAGACAATGAACTCCGCCGGAAGCTGTTAGGGGTGAAAGCATGACCGAAGATCCAGTGTTACATGTCCGCGGGTTAGACGCCGCAATTGAGGGCCACCAGATCACACACGGCCTCGATCTCGATGTAAGTGCGAACGAATCCGTTGGACTGGTTGGCCGAAACGGTGCAGGCAAGTCCACCACTTTCCGGGCTATCATGGGCCAGATCGAGATCTTGAGCGGCTCAATCCAGTTTGATGGTGTAGAACTCACCAATCTCACCGCCGACGAAATTCCGCGACTGGGAATTGGCTACCAGCCCGAAGATCGAAAATTATTCACCGGAATGTCTGTCGAACAGAATATCCGAATACCCGTCTGGGCGTCGCACCGACCCGAACTGACCGAGAACGAGGACGAGATTGTTCATGAGATCTTTGACATTTTTTCCGAACTCTACGATCACCGCGACAAAAATGTCGAGAATTTGAGCGGCGGTCAGGCGAAGATGACGTCCATCGGACGCGCACTCGCACTGCAGCCGGATCTTCTCATCCTCGATGAACCCTTTGAAGGACTCGCACCGATCATCGTCGAGCGACTTAAAGAAAATATCGCAGAGATTATCAAAACGAACGATATTTCTGTGCTCATCGCAGAGGCAAACGTTAGGCACATCGCAGAGGTCACCGACAGATTGGTCGTCATCGACCGAGGCGAGATTATCGCCAGCGGTGATCCGATGGAGATTGCAGAAGACGAGGATCTCCTAGAACTGATGCAAGGGTAATTATCTCAGGCCATGCGCAAGAGAACTTGACTTGTGTTATGGGAGCTTCGTCATGGCCTTACAATAGATTAGTTACTAACGCGTTGTAGCGATCGGGACATAGAACCCCTCTTTGGATGGTGGATGAGCGTTCGTCTAGCTCCGAAGCTGCTCGGTTTCTTCCCAGTCAATCTCGAGGTCGTCGGTGAGTGCAACCCGGTAGACTTCCCTTGCTCTTTCTCGACTAACGAAGTCATCTAGGACATCACTCCGAACGCGATTCGGATCACGTTCCGTTGGATCGCCCCAGCCGCCACCACAAGGTCCGACGAGTCGTAGCCGTTGCCCTTTCTCGATAGGTTTGTTCGTCATCTTCGATCGGGGAGTCTCCTCGTCGATCTCACCTTCGACGATCAGTTTACCTGTAGAACCGTCATGGCCACCACCGAAGCCCCACGGTTCGAACTTTGACCCATCGCCTTCGACTGAGACCCGACCATCGCTTTGGTACTCGAATTCCCGTATCGGTCCATAGCCACCGCGGTACTTTCCTGCCCCTTCGACGTCTTCCCGAAGTTCGTACTTCGTTACACGAATTGGGTAGTGACTCTCAATGTCTTCGATGGGATTGTTCCGGGTGTTCGCGTACAAAGTGTCGACCGCGTCAAGGCCATCTTTGGTCGGACGAGCCCCGTAACTTCCCGAGGAGATGTCCATGTACACCCAGTATTCATCATCCTCGGTAACCCCACTGCTTGTAGTAACTTTCAGGTTGCCAACGCCGGCACAAGCTTTCTCGGGCGCTGCCTGTGCGATGCACTTCAGCGTCAGATCGGCGATCTTGTTACCGCCACAGAACCGGGCAATCGTCGGTGCGGGGAACCGTGGGTTGGCGATCGACCCTTCCGGGGCGTGGACCGATAGTGGCCGACTGATTCCATCGTTTTGCGGAACGAGAGGGAACCGTTCAGTATCTAGTAATGTTGATCTGATTACGAGTAACACTGCGTAGAAGACGGTCCCCTCGTAGGGCATATTGATCGGCCGGTTGTCTAACTGATCATCACACCGGGAGAGGTCAACATGAATATCCCGCCCGTCGACAGTCATATCGACAGCTAGAAAAATGTCCTTCTCGTCGGGGTTTTCTGAGTCGAGATAGCCGTCAATATACCCTTCAGCGGAGTATTCTCCATCTGGAAGTTTCTCGATTTCATCCCGGAGCATCCGCTCAGAGTAGTTCATCATGGCCTCACCGGCATATTTGACGGTATCATGGCCATACTCGTCGAAGAGTTCGTGTAGCCGATTGGCACCAACCTTGGCGGCAGAGATCTGCGCCTCGATATCGCCCATTACCATATCCGGGACGCGGATGTTGTCCCCGATGAGCTGCCAGGCAGTCTTGTTTCGCTCACCACCCTCTATAATTTTCAGCGCGTCTAAGCGTATCGACTCACTATAGGAATCGATCGTGTCTATGATGCACGTCCCGGGCTTATCAGCACCCACCTCCAAGTGATGAGCTGTGGTCACGGAAAACGCGGTAAGGCCACCATCACGGAAGACGGGTAGAATAATCCCAAAATCTGGTGCGTGACTTGCACCGTAGTACGGGTCGTTGTGGATGATGACGTCTCCTTCGTTGAACGTTTCACCCCGCTCGTCGAAAAGGTCGATGGTTCCTTTGACGTACGCTGGAATAGGGCCCATCTGCAGGGGAGTGCTGTCGGTCTCACACAGTTGTTGCCCTTGTTCGTTCAGGAGCGCACAACCGAAATCCTCAGACTCCCTGATGATACTCGAATAGCTCATTCTAGTCATCTTGTGACCCATCTCGTCACAGATATTCACTAGATTTCCGTTGATGACCCGGCGGGTCACTGGGTCAACTTCGGATTCAGGATCGTCGGTATCGATACGGGGACTGGTCTGTTCGCGGACAGTCTCGTAGGTCCTAGTTTCAATTTTTGTCATGGATGGTTACTCCGTTTGCACCAGTTCAAGGTCACCGTAATCTAAGACAGTCGCCGTGAAGTCCGGTGGAACGATCGTCGTCGAGTCCTTTTCGCCGATGATGGCCGGGCCCTGGATTTCATGACCGGCCATCAGCGTATTCCGATCATAAAAGTCGGTCTCGTACCCCACAATCTCCTGATCTAACCGGAAGTGGACCTCCTCAGTCGTGATGACCTCATCGACCACTGGACCCGTTGCTTGTTCGACTTCGACAAGTTCTGACGAAGGAATTCGTCCGACCGCAGCCACTCGTTCGTTAACAATCTCCACAGGGTTATGCGGAAAATTGTGACCGAACTCAGATTCGTGATACTTGTCAAACCGGTTTCGGATCGTTTCGAGGTCGTCGAGTCTACCATTCTGACCGACCCGGATGTTTAATTCGTATCCTTGGCCCTCATACCTGCAGTCCGCGGTCATTTCGAGAAGGGTGTCTGACTCTGGAATGCCATCTGCGGTAATTTGGGAGGTGGCCTGGTCGATTAGCTTGTCGTATTTCGCGGTGATATCGTCGTGCTCGGCCTCCGAGATGAGGCTAAACTCAGTGCTAATGTAGTCGTACTGGATATCCGTGGTGGTGAGGCCGGTCGCAGAGAGCACACCCGGACTGATTGGGATTAGACATTTCGCGACGCCGAGCTCTCGCGCCAAGTCGGCAGTATGCATTGGTCCCGCGCCACCGAAGCCGACGAGCGTGAATTTCTGGGGATCACGTCCCTTCTGAATGGTCTTCGACCGGATCGCGTTCGCCATATTGTTGTTGACAATGTTCAAGACTCCCAGACTGGCCTCAACTGTATCAAGTCCGAGTGGGTCGGCGATCTCTTGTTTGATTCCCTTTCGGGCGCCCTCCAGATTAAGGGTCATATCGCCACCGAGGAAGAACTCTTCGCGTATGCGTCCGAGGGCTACGTGAGCGTCAGTGACGGTGGGTTCGGTTCCACCAAAATTATAAGCGATGGGTCCCGGATCGGCACCCGCGGACTTTGGACCGACGCGGAATGCTCCGCCTTGGTCGAGGTACGCAATACTTCCTCCACCAGCTCCGATCGTGGAGATGTCAATCATGGGCGTCATGATTGGGTAGCCACCAATCTCGGTCTCGCGAACATTCGCCTCGCTGATCTCTCCGCCGGCCACGATTCCGATATCTGCGCTCGTTCCACCCATGTCAATCGTGATGACGTTAATGTCCTCGGCTTCGGCAGTGTTGGCGCCGCTTCGCCACTTTGCCCCAAGGATCCCACCTGCCGGCCCGGAGTATAGTAGATTTACGGGCGTTTGCGCAACTGTTGACTCGGTGCCAATTCCTCCATTGGACTGCATGATGTGCAGTTCAGCGTCAATACCAACATTTTGTAGGCCTGATTTGAATTGGTTTAGGTACTCTATGACTGTCGGACCGATGTAGGCGTTCATCGCCGTGGTGGTAAAGCGTTCGAACTCGCGGAACTGTGGGTACACCTCGCAGGAGGTAGTGACGTACGCCTCGGGATAGACCTCTTCCACAAGCTCTTTTGCACGGTTTTCGTGTTCTTCGTTTAGATAGGAGAACAAGAAGCAGATGGCGATCGACTTGATATTCTCTTCTCGAAACCCATTCGCTTTTTGAATAACTGCGTCCTCGTCAAGTGGGATCTCAATATCGCCATCCGGTGGTATGATCCGTTCTAGAACTGTCTTCCGGTGGCGGCGTTTTACGAGAGGGGCGGCTTGCCAAGGGATGTCTTGCTGGATGGAGTAGTTTTGTGGGCGCTGGTGACGCCCAATGTGGATGACGTCACGGTAATTCTCGGTAGTAATCATTCCCGTTTCAACGCCTTCGTGTTCTAAGACCGCATTCGTGGCGATCGTTGTGCCGTGCAGAACGTACTTAATGTCTGTAGGGTCTGTGTCTGTTAGCTCACAAATCTCTTTGATCCCCTCCAGCGCCCCTTTTGACGGGTCTTCTGGCGTGGTATTCAATTTGTGTATCTCCTGTTCCCCGGTTTGGTTGTTGATTTTGTAGATATCAGTAAATGTACCACCGATATCTACGCCAACCAATATCATTTGCATTGGTAGCAATCAACACAGACCTATTAGCTTTTTCTATAGTGACGAAACACCAGCCTGCACACAGATTCTATCACAACAATAGAAGGTGCCATACCGTTCACCTCACACCACGAGTTTCGTTCGGCTCTCATTTTCACTCGATTCGACTACATCCGCGACCGTTACCTCAGTCACGGGCTTCCAAATCTGCCCACCGTTCTCCGAGACGGCTGCATAATCCTCGAAAGCGATTCTGAACTGGTGCTCTAACAGTCCCTCGTAGATCGTCCCCAGGTGTCGCGTATCGAGATCGGCGTAATCCGCCGCGACCACTCCATCACCGTCGTCTGCTTCGGTCGTAGACTGCCGGAAGATCACCTCCGCAAGATGCCGATTCGAGACTTGCCGCTCTGCGAGAAACTAATGCTGCGAATCGTCGAACAGCCCGCTGTTGTACGCCGGAATCCCGAGCTTCGACTCTCCATTGTCGATCAAACGAAAGAGGTCGTGCCTCCGTGACCACACTCGTCGTCGGAGGTGAGGATGAGTAGCGCGGTCGGGCTCCTGTTCGCAGTGCTGCGCGCCAACGTTCGAGTAATTCTGGCGGTGTTCGTACTCTCGCAGTTCGCTAGGATCGTCGACGGCGTTCGTCGGGAAGTTCGCCAGCGTCAGGCCGACATGATCGATATCCCAATTCATAATGTCCAGGACGAGGGGCAGATGTGAACCGAGCCACGGCGGCGACGGTGTCGGAAAGCCTTGTGCAACGATCGGCCTTTCAGGACAGTGTTGTACAAGGTCTGAGACCGGTACGACTCACACCGACGCCCCGGGGGGGTCTGAACCGGCAGGTCGCGGGAAACGGATCGAGAGATCGATGTTCTCGGCACCCTCCCGAAGAATCGGCTTCTTACTCTTGCCGACCGTTTCGAACTCGACGACGCCTAACGCTTCGAGCTCTTTGAGATTCCGATGCACTTCCCGGTAGTCGCGGTCCACAGCAGCGGCCGCCTGGCGGATGCTCTCTGGACGGTCGGTGACGATCGCCTCGACGAGTTCGAGATTCGACGTTCGCATCAGCCGGTCGACGTCCTCGAATTCCTCGAAATTCAAGATGAATCTGACGTCCTGCTCGACCGCCTCGCCGCTCTCGCCGGCTTCAGCCCGACGGAGCCGCTCGCGAGCCGCTGTGCGATGCTCGTCCTGTTCCTTGAACGTGATTTTGAGTGTGTTCTCGGTCATAGCGTTTCGATCTCCTCGAGAAACCGATCGCGGAGTACCATTATCCCCGGAAATTCGACCTCGGTCACTTCCTCGGTCGTGTGGCGTTCGTGGCGCCCGCGCGTTCGATTCTCGTTGTCGTATCGGAGGATGGTGCCCCGTCCATCGGTATAGCCGTAGTGGAGCGCGTATCGGTAACCGCTAGGGTACTTGGGGTCGTCGGTCTGGATGATCTTTCGGCGGATGACACGATCCGCAACTCGATCCTCCACGTCCTCGATGACCCTGTACACCATCTCTACCCTATGGGACAAACCCCATCACTGTAAATGTATGGGACCACTCCCATAGGTTGGGAGGAGGTCAGTGAGCCTCGTGCAACATCCGGCCTTTCGCACTTGACGAGTGTTACCTAGTAACGCTATTTTCTCTTCTTAACGCGAACAGCGCGTCCAGATCGATTCGCTCTACTAGATCGTTGGACCCAACGAACCCGGTCCCGAGTGTCTGCAACGCGGTGAAGACGTTGTCCTGGAGGTCCTCACCCAGTTTCTGCGCTGCCGTTTCGCTTTCTGACCAGATCGTATCGAGAAACGTTGTTCCGTCGGTCTCACAGAACGCTGCCGGTCGGAAAACAAACCTTCCGTTCCAAGGAGAGAACCACTACTCGCCGTAGGCCTCGAGAAGGTCCCACTCCTCACGCATCAACTCACGTACCCCATGTTCGAGAATGCCTTCACCCAGCGAGGTTGCTCGATAGTACGAGTAGAGACCGTCTCGGGTAGGCTGTTTTCGTTTTCGATTCTCGATGAGACCGACATCGACGAGCGTATCGAGGTGGTAATGAAGGGTGTTCGAAGGAACCGCAAGCGCTTCTGTGAGTTCCTTTGCGCTCTGTTGCCCCTCCGAGATCAGTCGATCAAGTACCCGAAACCTCGTCTCGTTCCCGATCACCCGTTGCATCTCCAAGTACTCCTCGAGAGAGAGGATACTGTGCTCGGGGAGCAACCCACCTCCGTCGTCCACATCGGATCTCGACCCCCCAGTCTCAGCCGTACTACCTACTCAGTTCAGAACCTGCTAAAGTGTTCGCTGACTCAGCCATCATAGAAAACGAGGTGATTAAAATATGCACTCACTGAACAATGGGTGCGGATCGAGCGAAAGGTATCCTCCTTGGCCTTGCCTGCGGGGATGCTCTCGGTCGACCGGTTGAGTTCACCCCTGCAGGTCAGATCGCAGCCGACCACGGGACGCTGACGGAAATGATTGGGTAAGGAACGTGGAACCAGCCAGCTGGAACCTTGACCGACGACCCCGAACAAGCGCTCTGTATCGCCCGCAGCCTCGTCAAACGCGGAACGTTCGACCCCGCGGACGTCGCCGAACGCTTTGTCGAGTGGTACGACAGTGAGCCGTTCGACATCGGGATCATGACCCGCGAATCAATAATGGCACTCAAAGCGGGCTCCCCGTGGGATGAAGCTGGCCACCAGGTGTGGGAAACAAGCGCCGAAGTGGCCAACGCAGGTTACGGGAGCGAGATGCGGTGTCCACCTCTCGCACTTGCCTTTGCCGATGATCCAACAACGCTCGAACGTGTGAGTCGGGACTCCTCACGTATCACCCATGCAGACCCCCGATGTACCTACGGGTGTGCTGTCCTGAACCTCACCATTGCAGGCGTCCTCCAGGATGATCCGGATCCACTAGGAAAAGCAATCGCTCACGTCCGATCGAGCGCACCGGAGGAACTCGTTACCGCGCTCGAACCGATCGCGAACGGTGGAGAAATCGAATCGCTGTCGACGTCAGGATACGTCCTCGACTCGCTGCAGACAGCCCTTCACGACGCTCTTCGGGCGGACAACGCTGATGAGGCGATTATCACAACCGTGAATCGTGGGGGAGATACGGATACGATCGGTGCGATCACCGGTGCCGTCGCCGGTGCCCGGTTTGGAGCGAGTGCTCTCCCAAAGCGGTGGGTAGACTCGATTGAGGAGCAACGAGAGTTGACCCGACTCGCTGTGCAGCTTTGTGATCTGTGATGTGGAGTGTGTCTCAATTCCACCAGTGAATTACAAATTTAAAGGAAGGACTGGTCTGGATATCCAGATGAAATGATTCCCCGTTCACAACGCTGCCCAAAGCTATCCCTCGAAAACCACTTGTCTGCCACACGACAGACACCCCTCTTTTCCATTGCATTTTCACGAGCGGGATGATCTCGGTGGGGGTCTCAGCGGCCGATCGTGCCCTGCCGTGTGACCGGAGCGTCAGGGTTGATTACAAACGCGACGATCGATGAGTCCTCCCTCGCAGTGACCGTCACGTCGCGGTCGTCGGCCACAAGGGCGCTTTCGGTGTACCCTATGGACTCGTCTCCAACCTCGACGGCTCCCTCAAAGACGTACAGGTAGGTGTGCCAGTCAGACCGGGACGGGAGCGTGGTCGTGGTGCCGGCATCGAGGCGGCAGTCATAGAAGTCGATGTCGTTGCGAACGTACAGCGGGGCCTCGGTCTCCTCGGGGCCGAAGAGGTGCCGCCACTCACCAATGACCGACTTGGGAATTGGTTCGTGCTGGATGCCCGGCTCGAGGTCGAGGCTGTGCGGCCGGACGAATATCTGGAGCATCCGCAGGGGCGGGTCATCCGCGAGTGTCTCCTCGGCGTGCCAGAAGCCGCTGCCGGCGTTCATCACCATCAGATGGTCGGAATCGGTGACGAGTTCGTTGCCCTGGCGGTCGTCATGGCGCATCACGCCGTCCGGAACCCACGAGATGATCTCCTCGTTGCGGTGCTGATGCATCCGGATGAGCGTCCCCGGGTCCATGAACGACTCAACGACGGTCGCGAGCGGCCCGTAGCCGTGGTCGTCGTGATCGGGGACAGCCCGACCGGGATAGTTGAAGTGAATCCGGAATTTGCCCTGGTTCTGCGAGATATCCGTTCGCGGCGCCGTATAGATACGAGACTGTGTCTGTGCCGAGGGAGAATCGTCCATTACTTCTCGTAGCCTCTCAGCGGCTATATGGGTTCTGTGCGATGACTCCGATGAGATACGCTGGGTGGACTGATCGTTTAGTCCGGTAGAGCTCAGGCCGGCGGGAAGTAGACACTCTGCACGTCGGCGAACTCCTCGAGGCTGCTTCGATGGCGGTGGGTGAAATAGCACTCGTAACTGCAGTACCCACAGACCGCGCCGGTGTCGTATTCCGCGACGTAGGGGTCGCGAACCCGTTCACCGGACGTTCGCCCCACATTCGGTGCAGGCGACACTCTCGAGATCAGTCGGGGTTGGCCCCTCGTACTCGATGTGTAACCCATCGTCCTGGGGTGTCGACTCCGGCCAGACACCGTGGGCGTTCCAGAAGTCGTAGATGCAGCCGAGGCTATGGCGCACCGTCTTTCGTACGGTGACGTGGTTGGCGACGAATTGCCGAAGGTCGCTCGTATCGCGAACCTGCTCGGCGGTATCCAGATAGTATCGGAGTTGATCGTCCTTCGGTACTCGTTCGTACATGATCTACTTGAGTACGGGCATCTCGAAGCGCTCGGCGGCCTGCCGTGCGAGTCGATCGATCCGGTTCTATGCATCGGATCTGGTCTCGCGCATGGCTCTCTTGTTACTCGCTGTTCTCATTTTTGTGCTGGTCGTCGTCGCGGCCGATCGCGAAGGACCGTTTTGCATTGTCGGCGAGCTCGAACCCAAGCACGCCGTCACCGGCTCAGATGGTGACGGTGGGCAGGTAGATAGAGGACTATCTCCAGTACGATTCCCATCGGGATTCGTTTTACAGTCTGGAGATCGGGTTACGATCTGGACTGGTGAGGGAACGAACACCAATACCGATCTCTACTGGGGTTATGGCGTGAACATGTGGAATCAAGAAAGGAATACCGTGATCGTGAACGATGAGACCGGTGAGACGGTCCTCGAAGAACCATACCCCGACCAGACCAGCTCGATTCAGCCGCCATCTGATATAGTAGCACCTACACTAACGTCTTATCAGTCGACTGGAACAACGGTGACATCATGGCAAGCAGTCGGGTGAAACAGTAGAGCTGGCTCTGCTGAAATCCTCGGTCAAAGATATGTTCATCAGTCTATGATGAATACAGAGTGCATATCCATCACCCGAGGTTGTGACTCTGTTAGGCGAGTTCAGCGAGCAGACGTTCTTCGGCGTCACGGTTTGGAGGATGTTCGCCCCGGTCTCGGATATGGTCGATCCGCTCCTTGACCGTCCGCTCCATCGCTATCTCGACACGGGTCGATTCCCATCCAAGTGTCTGAACCTTACAGGTGTCGAGCACATGTGGATAGCCCGTCATGGGATGATGGTACAGGATGAAGTCGGTCGGTTCGAGGCCGACCTGATCGAGTTCGCGTCGACTTGCGTGTACGACATCGATCGTGGTCTTGAATACGTCGGCAATCAGTCTGATGACGTCTTCGAGTGTACACACTCGCCGATCAGCGACATTGTACGCCTCTCCGGGCTCGCCGCGTTCAGCCACGATCCGGAGCGAATCGGCCACGTCCTCGACGTAGGACCGATGCCAAATCGCCGTCCCATCACCGGGAACGACGATCCGATCGAACCGATCGACACGATCGATCCAGTAATCATGGAGGGTTTGATTCACCGGCATCCCGTCGATCCATGTCGGGGGTGAATCGGTCGGATCGATGTCCTGGGACTGAACGGATTGAGGTCCGTAGAGGACGGAGGGGCGAACGCTCATCGCTGCGATGCCGCGATCGGCGGCCGCTCGGGCGATCCGGTCGCCCTCGGCCTTCCGAGCCCCATAGCTGGCCATCGTATCGTCGGTGGCCTGTTCGGACGAACACGTTTGTAGTGGTGTCTCGTCCTCGCGTTTAGGGATCTCTTGGACTCTGTATATGCCACCGCTCGAGACGTAGACGTACGCGTCAGCGTCGGCAAATACGTCGACAGCGATCTCGACGTCCCGGGGATAGAAAGCTGCACAATCGATCACAACAGCCTGATCGAGTCGCGTGGCGGCACGCTCGAGCGTGGTCCGGTCGCTGCGGTCTCCGATCAAATGGTCGACGGCTCCGGGATCAGAGAACGGGAACTCCGGTTCACCGCGACTCAGACTCGTGACGTCGTAGTCGTGGTCGAGAAGGTTCTCGATCGTGTGCCGTCCGATGAAGCCGGTACCGCCGATGACGAGGGCGTCGGTCATACGTGACCTACGATTTGCTCGACGAAAGCAGTATCCGCCAGATGAGACCGGCTGCTGGACTCACTCTCTGAGTCGGTCACGTCGTTTCTGATAGAGCCCGAGTAGCTCGAACAATCTTAGCTGAACTCACAGCGCGTATTTTTCGCTCACCAATTTGTTGTTGACGGAGAATGAGCGAGAGTATTCTCCTCTCCTATGAGTAGTATGCGTAACGGTAACATGGGTCGGCAGCGTACGCTAGAGGTTGAGTGCGTATGGAAATGATCGTTTCAGTAGATGGAACTGCGATTGCATACGAACGTTCAGGGAGCGGGCCTCCGCTCGTGGTCGTGCATGGAACGACCGCAGATCACACACGGTGGGAACCGGTCCGCTCCGCCTTCGAAAAACACTTTACGGTTTACGCGGTCGACCGTCGCGGTCGGGGAGAGAGCAGCGATGCCGCCGAGTATGAGCTGGAACGGGAGTTTGAAGATGTCGCCGCAGTCGCCGATACGATCAATGAACCGGTAATCTTGCTCGGTCATTCTTTCGGCGCACTCTGTTCGCTGGAGGCGACCCTCCGGACCGACTCTATCGAGAAACTCGTGCTGTACGAACCGCCGATTCCAGTCGGAGAGCACCAACTCTACTCCGAGGAAGTACTCACTGAAATGGAGACCCTACTTGACGATGGCGAGAACGAACAGGCGCTCGTGTTGTTCTTCCTTGAGGTTGCCAAAATTCCGCTCGCACAGATCGATGTGCTCAAATCCGCTCCGAACTGGCAGGCCCGTGTGGACGCGGCCCATACAGCATATCGTGAGACCCAAGCACCCGCCGACTACGAGTTCGATCCTCTCCGATTTCGGAATATGACCACTCCGACGTTGCTCTTGTTAGGGAGCGAGAGTCCGCAGTATCTCGAAGATGCAACAGAGGCGATCAACGACGCGCTCCTCAATAGCCGGATCGCTATCCTTGACGGGCAACAACACGTTGCTATGAATACCGCGCCAGAACTCTTCATCAATGAGGTGCTTGCGTTCTTAAGTGAGTCAAATTAATGGAACGGATCGACGACCGGTCCCTTCGTTTCGACCGTCTATCTGCTATGAATCCAATCCGGTGGTTTACCTGGGATTCCCCGAAATAACAAACTCACTGTGCTGCACCCATCCTCTGGATGTTGCACGTCGTTTGTGACACCTGTGGTATAGATTGAGCGAGCCGTGCAAGATACACAGCGCATATTCAGCAGCGTCACATTCTCTGAAGCGGGTGTGTTTGTGAGGCAATAAATGGCTGGAATGTCGAGTCGATCCAGCCACCTATCATAAGTAGATTACTCAGTCTGAAGGGTTGCAGCCGTCAGAAACTATTGCACCCAGTGCGCCCGGGGGAGTCGCGTGACTGTTAGTCGTGACCGACGACCTCAACCGGTTCGTATGGCTCTTCGATATATTCGCGATCGGAGTCAGAGAGCGATATTTCGACCGCTTCGACAGCGTCTTCGAGATGATCAATGCTCGAGACGCCGATGATCGGTGCCGTCACATAACCGGTATGGAGATGCCAGGCGATCGTGAGCTGCGCCATTGTCACGCCATGGTCCTCGGCGAGTTCTTCGATCCGTCGATTGATCTCCTCTCCGCCCCCAGCACGATAGACAGCATGTCTGTCTTTTCGTGAGTCGGCCTCTTCGCTTCCACGGGCAGTCGAATCGAACGCGTCGTGCGGACGCGTCAGGTATCCTCGGGCCAATGGACTCCATGGAATGACCCCAATCCCCTCGTGGTCACAGAGAGGGAGCATCTCGCGTTCTTCTTCCCGGTAGACCGGGTTGTAGTGGTTCTGCATCGAGACGAACCGCTCCAAACTGATTTGGTCGCTGGTATGGAGGGCCTCCGCGAACTGATATGCCCACATCGAGGATCCCCCGATGTATCGCACTTGAGTTCTCCGGACCGCGTCATCGAGCGTTCGGAGCGTCTCCTCGATCGGTGTTTCGTCATCCCACCGGTGGATCTGGTAGAGATCGACCGTCTCTATTCCGAGGCGGTCGAGCGAAGCTGCGAGCTCCTGCTCGATTGCCTTGCGAGAGAGCCCTTGTGCGTTCGGGTCATTTTCGTCCATCGATCCATAGACTTTGGTCGCGATAACGAGCGAGTCGCGGTCATATTCGGAGATTACGTCTCCGAGGACTGCTTCGCTCTCTCCATCGCGGTAGACGTTTGCTGTATCGATGAAATTGATTCCGAGGTCGATCGCACGTTCGATGATCTGCCTACTATCGGCCTCATCAAGTTTCCAGCCTTCACTGTCGAGACCAAAATTCATCGTCCCGAGACAGATCTGACTGACGGACATGCCGGTCGATCCGAGGGTTGTGTACTGCACGTACAGACACCTGGTAGGAAATCACATAACACTCACTCTGCCGACGGCCCCCGATACGGTTTGTCAGTCAGATCCCGCTCGGGCAACCGAATCCCGGCCTACCGACCATTCTTGACGGCAGAGTTCAGCCCTACGGCGAGGGTGGCCGTCTCCTAACGCAAAGGCTCTACCTGATTCGTATTCTCACGGTATCTCGCTTACTCCGGCTTCTAACTCCTCTCGATCTCTCCAGAGAATTGTTCGCTCCGCGTTCTCGAGTAGCTGCAGGTGCGAAGCAGCCATCCCGTTATCGTAGTGGGCTCTATTTTCGCTCTTACTCCCGTACTCTCGTTTGAGGACCCATACCTTCTCCCGAATCTCCTCGTGGAAGTGATAGCCGAGTTCCCACACGTATCCTCCCTCGTAATCCTCAATGACGAGGACGATCTGTGTCGCTCGACCGCAGAGATTTTCGTACGCTGCTGCCCATAGCGCAAGTTCATCCGTAGTCAGCTCAAAATCCTCCAATCGGAACGCCGTGGCATCGGGACGACCGCCTAAGAGCTCATCGACCAGCATGCGACGATCAGCTGCTTTGGTATCGCCGCCCGTTCCGAGGACCAGATATCTTCGATCGCTAAAAGCCAGCTCTCGAAACCGTTCACCGTGAAGAAGTGACTTCAGACGCTCATGCTCACGCGGAGTGAACGCCAGCCCATCAACATTGATGAATTCGACGTCATCTGCCTTATCATCAACCTCTTCGGACACTGCAGATGGTACCCGATTCACTCCTAAGAACCTACTGAATGTTTGCTCAGAGACTTGCTCTATGACTGGCCCGACTACTGGCGTGAAATTTCCGAGTGTTTATGCGGGTGGACATTCTACAGCAGGTATGAACCCGCCTGAACACTCGGATACCGAGTCACCCGATCGGTGGCATCTGCTCCAGGCGGTCACCAACAAGAGTCGCGCGAACATCATCGCTGATATCGTTGGGCACCCGAAAGACGCACCAAGTGTCGACGAGCTCGCAAAAACGAATCCAAGCCTTCAGAAGGACACGATCAGGGGCCATCTGAGCGTTCTCAAAGACGTCGGTGTTGTCGATGAGTTGGTCATCCCTGTCGGTGAGCGCACCCGAGGCTATCCGTACAAGTTCTACCAACTAACTGACCGCGCTCGTGCTCTCTTCGAGGACAACGGACTGTTCCCTCGAGAGCCCTGGAAGCGCCAGTACTCACGGGTGGTAAAGGACACCGAGATGCGTGAACTCGAGCAAATGCCTCGACCGGAAACCAAACACGACCGTAGCGACGGTGAACAAGAGGAACTGACGGCCGATTAGTCGTTAGCATGCAGGGTGCTTACCCTCTAAACCTCGAGAAAGGATCATCGTTCGATCTCGGCGTCAGGCTACTTGACGGCAATGTCCAGTGTAGCGTTGAATAACGTATTCGCTAACTTGTAGCAATCATCCCAGCTGGTATACTCTGAGGGAGAGTGACTCTTTCCCTTCTCACTTACTGCAAACACCATACTGATATCGGTCACAGAGGCCAGATGAGTGGCATCGTGACCCGCCCCAGAAACTAACCGCATGCTACTGTAGTCCAGGCAATCTGCAGTGGATTGGACGGCTCTAACACATTGACTGGGGAATTCGACGCTGGGCGCACGCCTCGTCTTACGGGTCTCGGCTCTAGCGCCTTCACACTTTGCAGCGTGTTTGGCTTCGGCCAGCACCTTTTCGTATGCCTCTTCGACGAGTAGCACTTCGAGATCCGGAGATCGAGTACGAGGGATGGCTAGGCACAATCGGAGAATAATGAGAACTGATCGAACTCGAAACAAGATTTTAAATCGGTGAGATCTAAGGATGTCACTTACGGCAGTGCCAGTTCCTCCAAGCGGACTGCTATCTCTGTTCCAATCTCATCTTTGATCCACGTAAACGCTCACCTCGTAACAGACGTGATGTTAGGTCGGTCACACGTGTTGTTCGACAGCGGCGGCGGCTGCGAACAGTTCCAGATCACCGTATTCCTCACCGATCAGCTGTAACCCGACTGGGAGCTCGTCGGCCCGTCCGCAAGGGAGGGTCATCGCGGGAATGCCCGCGAGGTTCGCCGGTCGCGTGTTGTATGCCAACGGCACATCGTAGCTGTCGCTCGCCGTCGAGTAAGTGTCCGGTGTCCATGTGCCGAGCCCCGGAGCCGTCACCGGCATCGTCGGGGAAATCAGCACGTCGTGATCAGACAATGCCGTCTCAAACTGCTCGTAGAGGGCGTCCGCCGAGAAACGCGCCCGAACGTAACTCCGGCTGTTCTCGAGAATCTTCGCACCAACGATCGCTTTTCGCCGGGCCACGACGCCCAGCTCGTCAGCGCCGGCCTGGAGCGCTGCCGCAGCGGCGTCCTGCCAGCCAATGTCGAGAGCTTCCCTCCGACGAACCGGGACGAGCCCCGATCGAAGCGTGTCGGCGAATTCGGCGTTGGTGATCGTGTTCCAAATGTGAACGCACTCCTCGATGTCGGGTATCGACACCTTCGATACGGTTGCGCCCGCGCCTTCGAGGTCATCGATCGTCGATCGGACGCAGTTTTCGACGGGTTCGTCGACGTGGGAGCCGAACAGCTCGTGGACGAGCCCAAACGACAGCTTCTCAACGGCCGGGGGCGCCTCAACGGCGTCGGCGGCCGACCCTACGAGGCGAGTGGCACGTGCCGAGGAGAAGTCGCCTGGGTCCGGTCCTACGATCGCGTCGAAGACGCGAGCCGCCGTCCGGAGGTCGCGTGCGATGGGGCCGACGTGGTCGAGGGTGTACGCCAGCTCGACCATCCCCGTTCTCGGGATCGCACCCCATGTGGGTTTGAACCCGACGATTCCACAGAACGCCGCTGGAATCCTGACCGAGCCTCCGGTGTCGGACCCGAGCGCGGCATCCACCGTGTTGTTTCCCACCGCAGCACCGCTCCCCGACGAGGAGCCACCGGCGACGTGCTCATGCGCCTCGGGATTGGATACGGGGCCGAATCCGCTAGTCTCGCTCGTCGGACCGTAAGCGAGTTCGTCCATGTTTGTCTTGCCGCGAATCGTCGCGCCGGCCGCCAGCAACCGGCTGACGACGGTAGCGTGGCTTGTGGGGATGACGGACTCAAACACCCGCGATCCGCACGTCATTGGCGCGCCCGCGACCGCGAAATTGTCCTTGATCGCGATCTCGAGATCCGACAGCGGTCCTGCCGTCTCCGGATGACTAAACAGGCTGGTGAATGCGTTGAGCGGATCGATGTCGCTACCGGGACCAAAAACGACATCCCGGACGGCGTCGTCGAACGAACGAGGGGCCGCTATCTCATCCAGCCGCTCATGCCCGCGGAACTCCTCGTCGATCGCGCAGGCGTACCGCTCTGCCTCGGAAGAGCCGATAGTAAAGCCGAATTCCGCCCCCAGGTCGCGGATTCGACTCCTCTCGAACTCATCCATGGCCACCACCTCGAGAGTGTCCGAAAATTGGTGTGGGTGCCGGACACAGCGAGGCATCGTCACAGTCCGACCGTGATCGAATGGGTGCCATGGAGCCCCACACCCGAATTCGGATAATTATCCTTTGTGAAGAGGAAGCGATGGCCGATAAGAACGAGGACGAGAGGTGATTGGCCGTTCGGTTCTCGGCACCGAATACGGACAGCCGGTCGACAGGCGGCGTTCGGCTGCCAGTAGAACATCGTGGCAACGATCGTCGGGACGACATTGAGATTCAAACAGATGACCCTGAACCGACGGGTCAACCCATTGTTGACTTGTGATTCTGCGAAGCCAAAGTTATAAATAGGGATTTCGCCTTGTCGATGTCAGGAGGGAGATATGGAAGTCCTTGATGTGAATACCCTTAGCAAATCTTTTGGGGGTATTCATGCAGTAGACGGATTGGAATTTTCGGTAGATGAGGACGAAATTGTCGGACTGATTGGACCGAACGGGAGCGGAAAGACCACCACGTTTAATCTGATAACGGGATTTTTGAAGCCGGACTCCGGGAAAGTGACGTTCGACGGACAAGAAATCACGAACGCGAAACCCTACTCGATCGCAAAGATGGGGCTGGGCCGGACGTTCCAGATCAACAGACCGTTCGGACGCCTCACGGTCTTCGAAAACATGCTCGTCCCGAATATCGAGGGCAGCACCTACAGCGCCGAGACGGAGGAACAGATCTGGTCGATTCTCGAGGAATTGGATATCGATCACATCGCGTACAGTAATGCGAATGAGCTAAGCGGGGGACAGAAACAGCTCCTCGAACTTGCAAGAGTCCTGATGCTTGATCCGAAATTCATCCTGCTCGACGAGCCTGCTGCGGGGGTTAATCCAGCGCTCATGGATGACATCATAGATCGTATCAAGAGATTAAACGAGCGCGGCAAGACGTTCCTGGTCGTCGAGCACGACATGTCGGTAGTACGTACTCTCTGCGAACGAATCATTGTAATGGATAGCGGACGGAAAATCGCCACGGGGTCATTCGATGAGATTCAACACGACGCCAAGGTTAAGGAAGCATATCTAGGATGACTGCGATTGAACTTGAGAACGTGACGACAGGTTACGGTGACAACGAGATCTTACACGAGTTGTCGATGGCCATCGAAGAGGATCGCGTGAGCACGATCATCGGTCCAAATGGATCGGGGAAATCGACGACGCTAAAGGCGATTTCGGGCTTGGTACCTGTGTGGGAAGGCGATATTTTTATTCGTGGGGATCGGATTACGGATGCCAGTACAAAGGAGATCGTGGAAAAAGGAGTGGTGATGCTCCCCCAGGGTGGAAACGTTTTCACGGAGATGACGGTAAAGGAGAATCTGAAGATCGGTGCCTACCTGAACGACGATAAAGAGGAGCTTAAGCGGCGGTACGAGGGGGTTTACGACGTGTTTCCGATCCTCGAAGAGCGAAACGACCAGCGCGCTGGCGATCTCAGCGGCGGCCAGCAGATGATGGTCGCGATCGGGCGGTCATTGATGGCGGATCCAAAGGTACTCCTGCTCGACGAACCGAGCGCGGGGTTAGCCCCGAACCTCACCGACCAAGTGTTCGACCAGATCCAGAGGCTAAAAGAGTCGGGGATCGACATGGTCATTGTCGAACAGAACGTCAGGAAAGTGTTGGATATCGCGGAGTACGTTTTTGTCCTCGACCAGGGTGAGGTCGCCTACCGGGGGCCGAAAGAGGGCTTCGAAGACAGTGAAGAATTGATGGGAATGTACTTCGGGAAGCACTGACGAAGTTACCCAACGAATGGAGCAGGTACCGTCCACCTGCCGAACACTTTCGACATGAACCCCTCCGACGTTAGTTTTCACTGACAGCTGCTTCGTCGACTGCTATAGCGAACCACCGATAGGGCGACCGACTGGGAATTCCGAGCCTGTACTATCCTCGGCACTACAATTATGGTACCGAAAGTTAACGGTTCGCTCGGGCTACATAGACATGAAGATAAAGGAGATCGCTCGCGAGTTCGGAATCGAGCTCACCGACGAACGGGCCGCGGAGCTCACGATGGACGCCGAGACCTTTCAGGAACGGCTGAACGTTTTTGAGGCGGCCGATCCCGACCACGATCCAGTCGAGGGGGTCGATGACGGTGACGATTCATACAACGCCTTTCGGTATCGTTTCCGGGCGAGTGGAGGTGACGGGGCATTGAGCGGCTACAATGTCGCGATCAAAGACAACATCGCCGTCGCTGGAGTTCCAATGCACTGTGGCTCCCGGGAGATCGAGTATATTTCGCCGTATCATGCGACGGCAACCGCCAATCTCCTGGCGGAAGGGGCGACCCTCCTCGGAACAACCAACATGGACAAGCTGGCATACTTCACGACGGGTGAGACATGCGATTTCGGCCCCACGAAGAATCCCGAGGTGACGGATCGAGTCGCCGGCGGCTCCTCGTCGGGAAGCGGTGCCGCAGTCGCCGGCGGGCTGGTCGACGCCGCGCTTGGGACTGACACCGGAGGTTCGGTCAGGATTCCGGCTGCGTTCTGTGGAATCGTCGGGTTCAAACCGACCTATCGATCCGTCTCACGGTTCGGAATGGTCGATCTCGCGCCCTCTCTCGATCACGTAGGGACACTCGCCCGGTCGGTGGAAACCGCTGCGAGGGTGCTTGAGTCGCTAACCGACCCCGACGTGCATGACCCTTCGACGTACGCAACCGCACCACCGCAGGGGATCCTCGAGGCGCTCAAAGAGCCTGTTGCCGGGCTGCAGGTCGGTCTGCTCAAGGAGGGGTTCGATCGCTCGAGCGATCGCGTCGCCACGGCAGTCAGGGAAACCGCGGCGGGCCTGTCCGAGTTCGACTGTTCGGTCGACGAGGTCTCGGCGCCCGGGTACACGGGGACGATCGACGCGTTGACGACGATCGAAAGCTGCGAGTTCGCGACGTTGCTGTCGAACAACGGCCACCTGTACGGATGCGGAACGGGCTACAGCGAGTCGTGGCGACAGGCAGTTTCGGAATTCGTCTCGAAAGGGGAGTACGGCGAGCACCTCGAGGAGAGCATCCTGATCAACAGCCACCTGCTGCGCACGACGGAGGGCGAACAGTACGTCGCCGCACAGAACGCTCGTCGGGAATTCGTTCGGACGATCGACCGGCTGTTCCAGACGTACGACGCGCTGATCACCCCCACGACGCCAATGACAGCGCCAGAATTTGGCGAGGTGGCCAGCGTCGACGACCTCCTCTACACGGAGGCTAACACCGGCCCGTTTAATCTCACGGGCCACCCCGCGATCTCGGTGCCGGGTGGAGAGGTGGACGGACTCCCGGTCGGGTTACAGGTCGTCGCGGACTGGAACGCTGACGGCACGGCGACCCGGCTCGCCTCGGTGGTCGAAAGCCTCGGCTGAACGGTGACGGGCGTGTCAAGGTCCGGACGGGAGACGAGCCGGTGTGGGTATGAGGTGGCTCGATCCCTATCTTTTTCGCGACTCTGGACTTGACGATGGTGCTAGTACTGCGTTGGTATCGACCTCGTTCGATTCGGCCGTGAAGAACCGAGAATCCAGAGATGCAGGTCGGTCGTCGGAATGACTATGTTCGTATAACAACTATGTTCGGATAACACTGCCAGTAATATTCGCTGATCAGACATTAGCCCGAATTCACCAGCTGAAAAACAGAAATCGACCCTTTAAACCACTTGAGTCAGAGCCCGAAACCCAGCAATTCGTCACTCAGAGCCTCAACTGGACACGAATATTTCGAATAATATAAATCATCCAAACACAGCGGGATCCCGCAGAGCGTTGTTCGCCGCGGGAAGCTCTAGATGAACTGTATACACTTCCGTGGTGCCTTTACTCTCGTCAGTCGCCGCTGAAATGAGTGCGGACCGGGAAATATTGATTGAAAAGCGTCCAATAAATGATGATGATAGCATTACGAAAACCCACCGTCGAAAGCTATAAGAGACGATGATGCAACCCGAGGTCATGGGCAAGAATAGCACAGCTGATAATGGGGTAAACAGACGGAGAAGGGACGTTCTAAAGGTGACAGCGGTGGGTGCGGCCGGGGCGCTGGCCGGGTGTCTTGGCGACGACGACGAGCCTGACGACGACGTGCTCAGGGTTGGCGTCTTCGGGCCACTAACCGGCCCGAACGCGGTGATCGGAGAAGCGAAGGAGCGAGCGTGGGAAGTAATTGCTGATCACGTAAATGAGAACGGCGGCGTAGCCGGCGCCGAGATCGAGCTCGTGAAGGCAGATTCGGAATCGGAGCCGTCGGCGGGTCGGAGCGACGTCAACAGGATCATCGACGACATCGACATCCTCGGCGGCGGATTCCACAGTGACGTCGGACTGGCCGTAGCGGAACTCGCCCACGCCGAACAGATGCCCTTCATCCTCGACGAACCGGTGAGCGAGGCAATCAATCAGCTGATTCTTGACGAGGATATGCAGACGGTGTTCAAGACCTCGCCGCCATCTGAGGCGTACGCCGTCGCTTGGGGGAACCTCGTGGAGGATTTCGACGATGAAGAGGTCGGCTACTTCCCGTTCGACGATCAGACGATCGCGATGATCGCCGAGGACACCTCCTACGGGATCAGCGTGATGGACGCTACGGCGGAACAAGTCGAGGACGCCGGGTGGGAAGTGCTCTCGAAGAACGACGTCCCCTTGGAAGAAACTGACTTCACGTCGCTGCTGGCGTCAATTCGCTCCGACGAACCTGACATTGTCTGGGCGGTGCAGACCAACCCCGCCGGCACTGGAGCACTCGTCGATCAGTACGACGAGTTGGACTTCGGAGAGTCACACTTCCTCCACAACTTCGGCCTGCAGGGAAGCGACGCGCGAGATGCGGCGGGCGATGCCGCGAACGGGGCATTCTCAAACGTGCACCCGGATGGTGTGCCCGAATACCTTGACGATCTTGGCTGGATCGACCTTTGGGAGTCGGAGACGGATATGGACCTTGCCAGCTACGCCGCGACATCGATGACAAACATGTGGGTGATTGCAAATATCGTCGAGAGCACGGGCGGTGTCTCCGACTTCAGGGAGATGAGTGCGGAAGAGTGGCAACAACACGTGATCGATCACGAACCGATACAGGCAGGCATCGGCTACATCGATTACGAGGACGACCACCAGGCCGCCTGGGGAGCGGTGGACACCATCCCGACGCTCGCCTACCAGATCGACGGCGGTGAAACGAACCTCGTCTGGCCGTTCGAGATCGCGGAAGCGGAAGTCAATGAGGAGTATTACGACTAAGGCGAGTGACCCGCTATACGCTATTAAAACACGTTACCAAGTTATAAATGCAGATACTATGACCGGAAAACTCCACACGAAGTTTCGAGCGACCTATTTATGTCCTCGTTTTCATTTTAAATCGAAGTGCTGCTTGATTGGTGGTGTAAATGGTTGATATCGGGCTCTTCGTCCAACAGATCATCAACGGGCTCTCGTTCGGCGGGCAACTGGCGCTGATCGGCGTTGGCTTCACGCTCATCTGGGGCGTCGCTCGCGTGCTTAATTTTGCTCACGGGGCTGTCTTCATGCTCGGGGCGTACACCGGGTACTTCTCGCTTGCGTTCACTGGGAGCTGGCTCGTCGCGATCGTCACGGGAATGGCAGTGACGTTCGTCCTCGGGTACGCGACCGAAGTCTTTCTCGTGAAGCCGCTGAGAGGAAGGCGGGAGTTCGACATCGCCTCAATGGTGGTCACCCTTGGCCTATGGTTCGTCCTCGAACACAGCGCGCGATTCGCGTTTACGTCCCACCAACGGGGGGTGTCGCCGATTGTTCCCGGCACGTGGGAAGTGTACGGCGTGGTCATCAGCATCAATCGAGTAATCATCTTCGTCATCTCGGTAGCCGCGATCGGCGTACTGTTCGCGATCATCAAGTACACCAAGTTCGGACTCGCGGTCCGTGCAGCCGCGGAGGACAGTCAGACGACGCAATTGATGGGCGTAGACATCCACCGAGTGTACGCGCTGACGTTCGGCCTGAGTGCTGCGCTGGCGGGGCTGGCCGGTGTTCTCTTGGCACCAATCTTCTCCGTCTATCCCGCTGTCGGAAACCAGCCATTCTTGTTGGCGTTCATCGTCGTTATGATCGGTGGGCTCGGCAGCGTCCGCGGCACCCTGATTGCCGCGCTCGTCCTCGCGATGGTTCGGTCGCTCGCGATGATCTGGACGTCCGCGCAGGGTGCCCTGATCGTGCTCTTCCTGTGTATGGCGCTTGTGTTGATTGTTAGTCCTGACGGAATCGCCGGGTGGCTCGAGTCATGAACATAGAGTCTGCTAGTATCCTGATCAGTCGCATTCGGGCCAATGTGAAGCTCAACCTACAAACGATAACGGGTAAGCTGCTGGTTGCGGGGTTTGCGTTCGCGCTCGTCTATCCCTTCATCGCCTCGCGGTTCGCGTTAGACGTGGGGACGCAGGCGCTTATTTTCATCCTGGTCGTAACGAGTTGGAATTTCATCGCGGGCTACCTCGGCATCCTCTCATTCGTCCACGCTGCCCTCTTCGGGGTCGGCGGGTATGCGGGTGCCATGTTCGCCGCCGAAATGGGGGTCCCCGCCCCGCTCGCTATCTTGTTGGCCGGCGTGGTCACCGGGGTATTTAGCCTGCCAATGGCGGTGTCGGTGCTCCACCTCCGAGGGGCATATGTGGCGATGTTGACGATCGCTTACGCCGAGATTATATTTCTCACCGCGATCATCTGGCGCGGCGTGACCGGCGGGCCCACAGGGTACTCCGGCTTCCCGATGCTGTTTGGGGGGGACCGCGTAATGCTATATTACTTTACGCTTGTCGTCGTGACGGTGCTTGTCGGTGTATTATACCTGATCACGGTCAACCGGTTCGGCCTAGTCGCCAGGGCGATTCGAGAATCCGAAGAAGCCGCGCAGATGCTCGGAAACAACACTCGGCAGTATAAGCTGATCGGATTCGTGATCGGGTCCATAATGGCCGGGGTCGCGGGAGGACTCCAGGCGTACAACATCCTTGTCATCGCTCCCCCGATGTTTGAACTCGAGCGGATGATCGAATTTATGGCAATGGGGATCGTCGGCGGCCTTCGCACGATCAGCGGCGGAATCTTCGGAACACTCGTGGTGTTTGGACTGTCCGAGGCGCTACGCCCGATCGGCACCGCTCGGCTCCTCATATGGGGAATTTTGCTGATCGTCGCGATCATCTTCGTTCCGAATGGAATCGTTGGTCGCGGTACCGGTGTAGACAATTCGCGAAACGAACTAGTAAGTCAACTTCGGGAGCTGATACGGCGATAAAATCCACCGAATAGCCACTCACGTTCGGCTACCGTTGGCATACAAGGGCCCCGTTCGCGGAAGCCGAATTTCGACCAATTCACTGAACACCAAGTGCTCGATATTCGGTATCTCCCCCTCAATCGAGTGAGAATAACCGACGTATCATCGAAGAGACTTTGATTGACCGTGATATTTATTCCAGTTGAGCTGGCATCTCGCTCGAGACTGGAAGAAGTACATACCTCTGAGTATCTCAAAGGGCTCGAATCGTATTTGCAGGCGGTGTTGGACGAATCAGTGGTACAACAACCGAAGCGAACGATATGTTGGCGCTCAAGAAGGTGGGTATCAAATCAGCCGTCTTGTGTTTGCTACACTCGGTGTCCCCGAGTTGCTATTGGTTCGACATTTGAACTTGAAACGTATGGTGGTAATGACCCGTTCGCATGGTTAGGCGAGGAAACTCGGACATTTGAGACAGCGATTGAACAGGCACGACAGTATCACCTGATTACTGGCCCGTAAAGTCGCTTCCCCTAACTAGCCAGTCTATTACATGTCTCGGCGAATACCATAGCACCCTCAACCACATCGTCCCACTCTGTAAATTCTGCTTCGTTGTGTGTCTTACCGTCGACACTTGGAACGAATAACATACCAGTATCAGTTATTTCGTTCAGGTAGGTCGCGTCGTGGGCGGCCCCACTAGCAATCTCCTGATGCGATGCCCCTACCGCCTCTGCTGCTTCGAGAGCTGTCTCTCTGATTCTCGTCGAAAACTCGGTGTGCGGAATCCGCCATATCTCTTCTAGATCAAATGAGGTGCCCTCGCGTGCACACGCAGCTTCTAATTCTTGTTCGACACGCTCAACGAGTTCACCTACGACCTCATCGTCATAGCTTCGGACGTCGATGGTAAACCACACCTCGGATGGAATGACGTTGATTGAACCGGGTTTTAATTGTAGCTCGCCGACCGTGGTCACCACGTCCTCGGCTAATCTGTTTGAAAGGCGACGGATACCCTGTACGACATCGGTCGCCGCGACTAATGCATCTTTCCGTGAATGCATTGGCGAAGGGCCGGCGTGGTCTGATTCTCCATGAATTGTAGCCTCTAGCCATGACATTCCAAATACACCCTCAACTACACCAACGGAAAGCCCTCGTTCTTCTAGCTTCGGCCCCTGTTCGATATGGAGTTCGAGATACGCGTGATGAGTTTCCCGTGGACGGCATGGCTCGTCACCATCGTACCCGATCTTTTCGAGTGCTTCTTTTACAGATACCCCATCGGAATCTGTTTGAGCGAGCGTCTCATCCACGGAAAATTCTCCGATGTAGGTACCACTTCCCATCAGTGCTGGCTTGAATCGAGAGCCCTCTTCATTAGTCCAATTGACTATCTCTATTGGGCGGTGTGTCTCCAGCTCATGATCCTCGAAAGTTCGTAGGGTCTCCAATGCGAGTAACACCCCTAACTGCCCATCAAATCGACCACCGGACGGTTGGGAATCTAAATGAGATCCTATCAAGAGTGGATCTGCATCCGAGTGCGTCCCTTCTCGTCTACCGAAGATGTTGCCTACCTCATCAATCCTCACTTCGAGGCCGAGGTTCTCGAGATCATCGACGAAGAGGTTTCGGACGTCTCGATCTTCTTCGGTAAGTGTGAGTCGGTGAAGGCCCTCGTTTTCGGTTCTTCCTATATCTGAATATCTCTCGAAGCTATCGCGGAGGCGGTGGGGGTCGATTTCGAGCACACGAGTAGAAGCATGGACTAGTATTGTAGTTGTTTTAAAAGTATCTGTCACATTGGTTTTCACTAGCGTTGGTCTATTCGCTATACCACTGATTTTAACTTCGAGAACACGGGCTATTTGATCAGTGTCGGTGCCGACGAACGACCGGAACAGGCTGTTGTGAACGTTGAGAAATTCCGCGAACGGCTTCGGACCTGGGAGGAGGGAAGTGCCCTCCCACTTAGTGAAGTGATCCAACGAATCGAGCGCGAACGCGATCATGAGAGCGACCCCGGCGAAGCAACTATCCCGATAGCAATCTACGGTGTCCAGCTCCGAACGGTTCATTCCGCGAAGGGACTCGAGTTCCCTATTGTTATTGTCCCTGAGCTTAGTCGCGGCGTTAACAAACGGGCAACGATCACCGACAGTAGTCAGCGTCGACATTCGCTTGCATATCTCGAAATAGTCGCTGATGAGCCAGTCCACGGTATCAAGGGTCCATTCCCAGCGAATAGCTTCGAGACGATCGCGACACCGGATTACGAGATCACAATGGAGGTCCAGCAGCAAGAAATTCGGGCGGAAAGTCGGCGTCTCCTGTACGTTGCAAGGACACGCGTTCGGGATCACCTCTTGTTGACGAGCACTCACACCGTTGGATCGGACAGTGAGGCAACCTTCGGTGACTACGATACCGGTGAACAGGCCTCCTGTTGGCGTGATCTGATCCAACCGATTCTGCTCGAAGACAGAGAACTCCTTGCGGACCTGGCCACAACAGGCGTCGCGACACGCTCACTCGGGGACAGCCAGTACTCGGTTCGTCGACCACCAACACCGGTTTCCGGACCGGTCGAGTCAGCAACTACTGACCGTGCCTTTGATATCGAGCTTCCAGAGCCCTCTGAATCGCCAGTAGGGGTCGCCTTGTCCGCAACCGTTGTTCGTGATCTTGTCTCGGACTATCCCGCACACAAAAAGTTACAGACGGATACGGAGCCAACCTCGACTGAGCAAGGCTCCTTCCTCGAGGATCTGGTCTCCTCAGAGGGACTGACATCGACCCAATTCGGGACGGCCGTCCACCGATTGTGTGAACTCCCCCTTACTAGCAGCACCATTGATTGGAGCACAACGCCGGGCCAGATTGTCGGTGACCCTGAGGGATTTTCGCCGATGGTCATTGAGGACCTGCGAAATCAGGTTCAGTATGCCGTCTCAGACGTTCAGCAGTTTGAAACAGGGCTAACCGTCCGAACGACCTATAATGAATACCAAGTACGTCTTGAGCTTACCACTGGTCAGGTAGTCGGTGATATCGATCATCTCACGGTGACCGATGACTGCTACTATATTTCGGACTACAAAACGGATTCACTACGTAATCGTGATATCGAGGCCGTAGCTGAGCACTACTTCACTCAGCTCCGGCTGTATGCTTGTGCACTTTCTCAGGCTAATTCGACTCGAGACTGCGTGCTGCGATTGATCTTCACCAACGAAGAAGCAACAAAGGAAGAAACACTCTCACTGAACGATATCGACCAATAGCGCCACCAGTTCGCGCAGGCACTTAAGCAGAAATCTATCGATAACTGAGCTAGTCAACCATCGATCATAACAGGCTGCCGCTGCCGAAGCCGCTGGAGAAGGCACTGTGCTGGCTCCGCGATCGATGATTGTGCGACACACGATACTGTTCGAGCCCGTCGAAACCTCTATTGGTGTTGCGGTCTAGCTACAACACAAAGATGGCAACGGAACACCCCACCGACACAGACGGAGACGCCGAACAACGGTCTCGAATGGCCCGCGCCCTCGCTACCGGCGGGTTCGAGGACGTCCTCGTCACCAACCGCAAGACCGCAAAGAAGGTCCTCACCGAAAAGCGCCAGGAACTCATCGCCCGCATCCGTGAGGGAGACATCGAGTCCGTCCGCGGCCTCGCTGACGACCTTGACCGCGATGTCTCCGGCGTCAGTCGTGACCTCGACCTCCTCTTTAAGGCCGACATCGTCGAGTTCGAAACCGACGGCCAACGCAAAATCCCCCACCTAAAACACGAGACTGTCGTCACTGAACCGATCGCATAGGGGCATTATGGACAGGTTCTATACAACTCTACTTGGTACCAACTAAGACTACGACTACTATCTCACCGTCTCAGGCGAGCCATCGATCAACGACGTCCAAGCGTTCGTCGTCACCATCCACTACGACGATCCCCAGACCAGGGAAACCATCGAGATCGCCCGCATCGACACGAGTCACGGCTACGTTCACTTCGACCGTCTCTACCGTGCCGACCAACCAAAGGACCCCCTCGATATGGAGACGCCATGGGAGGCCGAAGAACATCTCCGCGAACACTGGCGCCAGTACGCTGAAAGCTACGCCCGGAACCACGCCTAATCCTACTTCTGCCGTTGTACGCCGGAATCCCGAGCTTCGACTCTCCGTTGTCGATCAAACGAAAGAGGTCCTGCATCCGTGACCACATCGTCGTCGAGTACTCGCTGTACTCACGTTCGAATTCCTCCTCACGTCCCGTCTCGATCTCCTCTAGGATCTTTGCTCGGAGCTGTTCAAGACTGAAGTTCTCCACGTACTCGGCTCTCGCTTTCGGATCGTCGGGATCGATGAGGTCGCGGGCTTCGGCGTAAAGAATGAACATCAACCGGTAGAGCAACACCAACGATTGCTCTTTGAGCTCGGAGAGTGCCGCATCATCGTCTGCCTCAATCCCTAACTCGTTCGTCGAAACGAAGCCCGTCCCGAGTGTCTGCAGTGCAGTGAAGACGTTATCCTGGAGGTCCTCACCGAGTTCTTGTGCTGCCGTTTCACTTTCTGACCAGACCGTATCGAGAAACGTCGTCCCGGCGGTCTCGCGAAAGGCCGCCGGTCGGAAGAACAGGTAGAACGCTTTGAACTCATCGAGCGATCCTCGTTCAAGCAACTCAGGAAGATCCACCTCGTAGTAGGTCTGTGTCTCGTAATCACGAGTGCCGTAGAGTCGCCACTTCCGCCCGTTCGTGAGGATACCCCACTGGATCGCCTCGGGTGTGCGTTCGAGGTAGTACTTGATCTGATGTGAGGCATCGCGATACTGGCGATCCTCGTTGAAGCGCTTCTCGAAATCAGCCTCCCACTGTTTGGCTTCGAGAATCGTCACTCCGCGACTGAATGCGGCACGTGCCTCCCCTTCGGCATTGAGGTGGACTGCATCGCGCCGATCGTTGGGTGAATCGAACAGCAGTCGGTCGACGAACCCCCGATCATCAGGAAGGTTCACCTCCGGCATTCGCGCGAAGCCGAGAATATCAAGCACCTCGTCGATCCAGGCGTCGATCAGCTGATCTTCGTTGTACGTCTCGACGAGACCGCGCTCAGTTCGGTAGAGCTCTTGGAGTTCTTCGAAAACGGCCTGCGCTTCCGGATCACAGTCCCACGCAATGAGGTCGTCGACACGCTCTCTGAGATAGTAACTGGAGAAGAGATTCGAATTGGCGTAGGGATCGGCCTGCGTTAGGACCTCGGACATCGTATTGTCACCCTCTGATCAGGCAAGGATTATGAAAGTATAGGGAGACGTATCGTGGGATGTTACCTCGCGAGGGGTCGTCGAACCATCCACACGGATGGCCGATGCGGCCGCCTGCCGTCTAGTCGAGCCGAACGCTTGGACGAATCACAGCGGGGTTAACCCTCACACGACCTCGATTGAGTGAATCTCATAGGGAAGCGACCCGATCGAGTTCCATGTTCCCGCCCGCCACCGGAGAACGTGGCCGCCGTACGTTGCTGCAAACACGTCCTCCCCGTCCTCGTCGGTCGTCCAAGCGGAAACGACCGCGTCGGGGCCGACGGGAGATGGGACGGCCTCAAACGTGTCGCCGTCGTCGATCGATTCGTACAGTACTGTGTCCGGCCCGCGCTCGCCATCCCACACCAGGGGTGAGGCGGCCGCGGCAGTGTAAAGCCGCCCGCCTGCAACAATCGACCCGATGAAATAATTCTGGTTGAGGTCTTTGTCTAGACGCGTCCACGACCGACCCGTGTCGCGTGTCCGGTACAGACCGTCGCCGGTCGAGACGATGTACTCCTCAGGCCCTCGAACGAGCACATGGTGGACGTCGAGCTCGAGTCCGTCTACCCGCTCGCTCCAGGTCACCCCACGATCCTCGCTAACCAGAACGCCGCCGACCTCGACGCCAGCGATAAGTCGATCGGGGACGTCGGGGTGCGCGCCGAGACTGTCGATTCGACCCTCGTCCCGGTGGCGGGGGGTTCTCCACGTGTCGTACGAGGGGACCTCCCGCAGGCCCGTGCGCTCGCGCCAGGACTCGCCGCCATCGCTGGAGACGAAGAGGTGCGCCGGGTGCGTGCCGGCGTAGAGGGACTCGCCGTCGGGGCTCTCGAGGACGGCGAAGACCTCACGCCGGGGGACGCCGAGGTCGCGCCACGTCGTGGCGCCATCCTCGGAACGAAACAGTCCCGAACCCGTGGCCGCGAAGACCACGTCGACGAACGTTCGAATTCGGTTCACACGCTCGCTCTCGAGGGTACGATCCGCGTACTCGATCCCATCTTCTGGGGCGAGAAATCCACCCTCCGTCGTTCCGATCAGGAGCATCGCCGCCCCCCGCTACGCTCGAGTTCGTTGGTCTGACCCACTCTGAGGGGCGCCTCAGATGTGGATGTCACGACCGTCGCGGCCGTCAGTGACCAGGCTCCTATCGCGCTCTGGCTCACTTTCGGATCAACGAACGGCCGAGCCGAAGTACCGGTCAATCGTATACCTATCCTGCTCACACCTCCTTCACGGTGGCTTCCATGGATGGCGGCGACTCGGATCGATCCATCGGACGTTCGGATAGCAGTTGGGTCGTCCATACACGTATCGAGGAAGAGGACGTGAATCACCGCGACCCCACATAGTCCGGGGTTTGATACTCACCAGAAACGGTCAGTACCGATCGTCGTGGATGTAATGATCGATGAGGTGTGCCTCTCCGCGGTGTAACCGTTCAGCGAGTGCGGATCGAGAGATCTCGAGGTCGCTGGCGACGTCCGTGAGCGACGCCCGACGGGGAACTGCGAAGTAGCCCGCCCCGTGGGCAGCCAGAAGGGCTTCGCGCTGTTTCTTGGAGATACCTGGGACCGTCCCATCGGCGTCGGCCGTTCCATAGAGTCGGTCGAGGTGAAACTGAGAGCCCATTTTTCGACAACTCTCGCGGTAGGCAGCGAGTTCGTCGCGGTTGGCGAAGCACTGTCGTAGATGCCAGCCGTCCTCTGTGACGTGCATCCGCTCGATGAGCGTCTTGTTGAACCTGAGTTCGTCCATCGCTCCTGGGAACGGTCCACCGTTGATGACGTGATAGGTCCTCGTAGCGCCGTCGTCGCTGATGAGCGTGATTTCCTCGATGTACTCCGCGGCTTCGATAGCGGCTTCGAACGCTCCAAACGAAGCACATTCGACACGTACGACGTGTATGAGCGGGCCGGAAACGGTCTGCTCTTCGTATTCGACTGTGATCGTGCAATCAGGAACCGCACGGGCAACGTCGACCAACGGTGCGTCCGGTGACTGTAGGCGAAACTCCGCGATTAGACCCATACGATTCGCTCGCGACCGACCACGATAACGCTCTCCCGCCAAAGTGGTATGGTGACACCACGAGACTCCAGTTCCGTTGGGCAAAATTCCGACAGTTCATGAAGATCGGCCGCGCTTCGAGATCGTCGACACGCTCTCTGAGATAGTAACTAGAAAAGAGCGCTCTTCCGTGAGAGAATGTTGAAACCGTGGACCGTTCATACATAGACCGGACTATACATTGCGGAATAGGTACATCGTCAGGGGGCCGAATACGGCCACGAGCGCTGCGGACATGAACATCACGATGCCGATCTCACTTACCGTCGCAGATCCGTGCATCAGCCCACGCATCGCAGTGACGAGATGACTGAAGGGGTTGATGCCGACGAACGCCTCGAGCCAGCCGGGCATCGTCTCTGGATCGACGAAGACGTTGCTGACGAATGTGAGCGGAAACATGATCATCATGCTCACACCCATGACTGATTCTGGTGTCCGCAGGACGAACCCGAGGGCGGTCCAGACCCACGAAAGGGAAAATGAGAACACTAGCAAAAGCGCAACCGCCGCTAGCAGCCCGGTGACGCCGCCGTCCGGGCGGAATCCGAGCACCAGCCCGAGGACGATAACAATCGTCGAGGCGATCGTGTATCGCACGGCGTCACCGAGCAACGCGCCAACGATGACTGAAGGTTGCCAAATCGGGAGCGTACGGAAACGATCGAAGACCCCCTCGTCAATATCGTCGTTCAGCGTAACACCGGTATAGATGGTGATAAACACGACCGTCATGGCCAGGATCCCCGGCAGGAGCGCCTGTAGGTAGACGCTTGTCGATCCCGCGAGTGCACCGCCGAACAGGTAGGTGAACATCAGCAGAAACATGATCGGGAAGACGGTGACGTCGAAGAGCTGCTCGGGGACGTGCTTGATCTTCAGTAGCGCTCGCCAGCCGAACGTAAGCGATGTTGACAGCGCGTTCGCCCGCGGCGGCCGGGGCTGGTTCGACACAGCCCCTTGCAGGACGTCGAGGTCGGGTCCCCCAGCGACGCGCTCGTCGCTCATCGGGGTTCTTCCTTGGCACCAGCAGGCTCTCGAGCAGGTCGATCGGTGAGAGCCAAGAACACCTCGTCGAGCGTGGTCTGGCCGAGCGCGAACTCCGTCACCTCGACTTCGGCATGAGAGAGCTCCACGAACGCGTGTGCGATGCGGTCGGTGTTGGCGACTCGAGCCGACAGTGCCGTCGGGTCGGCCTCCAGATCGACGGGGACGTCGAGGATTCGAGTCAACGTTCGTTCGGCCTCCGCACGCCGGTCGGGATCGCGGACACGGACGTTCAAAACCCCCGAACCCACCTGCGACTTGAGCTTGCCCGGTGTCCCCTCGGCGATGATCCGCCCGTCATCGATGACTGCGATCCGGTCGGCGAGTCGATCCGCCTCGTCCAGGTATTGCGTGGTCAGTAAGACGGTCGTCCCGTTGGCGACGAGCGTGCGGATGATCTCCCAGACCTGGGACCGGTTTCGCGGGTCAAGCCCGGTCGTCGGTTCATCCAGGAATAGTAACTCCGGCGTGACGACGATGCTCGCTGCGATGTCGAGGCGGCGGCGCATCCCGCCCGAGTACGTCTTTACCTGCCGTGTCGCCGCCTCGGTCAGCCCGAATGCCTCAAGTAGTTCACTCGCCCGTGATTTGGCCCCCGCTCGCGAGTAGCCGAGCAGCCGGGCCAGCAGGACGAGGTTCTCGCGTCCGGTGAGATCCTCGTCCACCGACGCGAACTGGCCGGTCATGCTCACCCGGCCCCGTACCGCGTCGGCGTCGCTCACTACGTCCTGGCCGAACACTCGAGCAGTCCCCGAATCGGGGCGCAACAGCGTTGCGAGCATCCGAATGGTAGTCGTCTTTCCAGCGCCGTTCGGTCCGAGGAGGCCGTAGATGCCGCCTGCTGGCACCGCTAGATCGACCCCGTCGACGGCCATCGTCTCTCCGAAGTACTTGATCAGCCCCTTGGCGTGGATCGCGAGATCCGCGTCGGCGTCGACGGGACCGGCCGACGCTCCGGCTGCCCACTCGCTGTTGCCGTCCGTCGATGTCGACGCTGTCCGGTTCGGTTCCGTCGAGGCTGCCGACGAGGGGGGCGATGATCCACTGTGATCGACGGTATTGCGCGCCGATCGGAACGCCGTCATACCTCCCCCTCCACGGGTATGGATCGTGTCTGATCGCGGGCGACGCGACGGGCCATCATCTCGGTTCGGGACTGATTTTCCATGCGTTTCTCCTGGGCATATCATAGGCCAGCTCAGAACATATACTCGCTCTAAGTGCAGTATGAAAGTAGTCCGTCAGTGGCCTGAGGCGGCCGAAATGTTACGGTACAAGCGCTGTCGGATTACTTTCGCTCGGTTTCGATCGGAGATCGGAATTGCTGTCGTGCGCTGTGGGGGTCACCATCGCACATCGGTCGAAAGCCGATCATCAGCATCCGTTCGGCCGCCCGTCTCGAAACCCGATCCAAGCAGTGACACGGACGTTCAGCTCATCGACTCATGCGGAGGCAGAGCGTGGGTCACTGGGGAATCGGTCGTAGAGTCGCAGCGCGTCTTCAACGAGATAACGGCGCATCAGGAGATAATCCCACTGAATCGCCTCGGGGGTCCGTTCGAGATAGTACTTGATCTGGTGTGAGGCGTCGCGATAGTTGCGGTCCTCATTGAGCACCTTCTCGAAATCGGCGTCCCATTGCTTGACCTCCAGCACAGAAATCCCTCGGCTGAACGCCGCACCCGCCTGTCCGTCGGCATTCAAATGCGAGGCATCGTGTCGGTCATCGGCAGAGGCGAACAACAGCCGGCCAACGTAGCCCCGCCGTCGGGAAGCGTCATCTCCGGGATCCTCGAAAACCCGAGCGTTTCGAGTACCGGGTCGATCCACGCATCAATCAGAGGATCTTCTTTCAGTCCCGGTAGGTACTCACCTTCGACCCGATAGAGTTCCTGAAGCTCCTCGAAGACGGCCTGCGCTTCCGAATCACAATCCCATGTATCGAGATCGTCGACGTGGAGCGGTTTTACGAATGGCTCATGAGACGGTAAGGCCGAAAGCATTTCACTGCCGTCTCCTTCATTCTTTCCCACTGACTGATAATACCCTTAACAATTCAGAGATAACGAATTGACCTTGGTTGATCTTCATTTAGTTCGACAGTAAGGTGGATATACTAAATATGATTCGTATCGTGAGTTTGATTGGCCACGGAGAAAGCGATCCCAGTCGTCAACCACAGTGCCTTTCGTATCCGGTCGGTCGACCATTGCCGCCGGTGCTCGCTCCGTGGCTCCGACATCCCTATCGAGGCATCCCACAATCTGGTCCGATCTGAATTTCAGTTCTTGAGAGATAGCATTACAAAAACCAAATAGATATGCAGTGAAACAAAGACAGTGAGCTTGATGGCTGAATTTCAGGCGTTGAAACGCCCTTCAGGGCATGGGAATAGTCACGAATAGGTGTCATTGAATTCGTGTTCACGACGCATCAGTTCCTCGATGCCGTGCTCAAGAATGCCACGACCCATCGCTGTCGGCCGATAGTACGTGTAGAAGCCTCGACTGTCGGCAGTTCGCCGTTTGCGCTTGTCGACTAACCCAACATCAACCAGTTCATCGAGATGGTAGTGGAAATTGGGAGATTCTACGTCAACCGCGGTTTTGAGATCAGCGGCGCTCAGTTCGTCGTTGGCAATGAGCGTGCGGAGGATCCGAAACCGTGTCGAGTGACCGATCGCCTGTTGCATTGCGAGATACTCCTCAAGCGTTAGTCCGCTCTCTTTAGGAAGCGGCGGCTCGGGCTGGCGAACCTCCTCTGTTTGATGGCGATCGGTTTCGGACATCTGGGGTTGTCTCAATCCGAGAATTAGAGCGCCACATACTTAGTCGTTCTCTACTAGAATATTTCTGAAAACACAGGTATTTATATACTATCCTTTCAAACAACGATTCGAATGCGGCAACGGATTATCGACAATCTCCCCCGTGCTGTCGATGACTCGGATTCGCTCGCCCCAGTTAGGCGGGAACAATTTCTCGTGTACTTGATGGGACCGTACCGGACGTTCGACATCGAGGCGTTGCTCCCTGATGAAGCCGATATCGAAACCGAAGCTCCGTCATTTGCGACGTGGGACGAGGGCAATGGCGAGTATGCCGAAGACGAGGTGTTACGCCTCCTGCAGGAGACGAGGGACTGTCTTCGCGACCGTGGTTTCAATGCTTTCCTCGCAATTGACGTCGGAATCCCGCTTGATGAGATGGATGCTGCCACACAGAGCATTGCCTTCGCACAGGCGAGTAATGCAACCGTTTTTATCGCTCCACAGGTCGGCGATAACCTCGGCGTCGGAATTGAGATCGGGAGCGTCCTTGAGGATATGCTGTCGACGACTGGTATGCAGGGGCCAGCGAGGGACGCGACTCCACCAGAGCGAATGCGACGGGTAATGGTCGCGACCGAACCATCAGTTCGAAGTGCGATGCTTGGAGCAGTCCACGCACGCTGGGACGCCAGTGTCCGGACGTTTACCGATACGGCGGACTGCTGCCGGCTATGCGCACAGTTCTGCACTCACATTCAGAACGAAGAGCTCTATGGCTCGCTTGATCGTCTAGTGTAGCACGTACAATAGTAGATCGAGAGATTCAAATCATGGCACGGGATCGGGCGCGACGACCTATGACTGACGACGAACTCGACGAACTGAGCGAGAAGATTCGAGAGCAGCAGAGCGAGGTCCGTGACTACCTCGCGAACGAAGGCATCGATGTCAGTGCGTGGGACAGCAACGATTCACGTTCCGGCACTCGTGATAGTTGTCGCGATCTCCATCGTCTGAAACAAGCCCGTCGCCAACTTCGAATGCACCCGAAAAGAGCTGCGCGAGAAGTGCGAAAGTTGAAGCGATAGTGATAGCGTGCCACTCCTCTAAAGGCTTGTTTAGAGAGTCCTCGACGCTGTTCACCTATGGTGGGTCGACCGGACAGCCGCGGATCTCCCCGCCGCGCATCCCCTTCGCGAGCTAGACCGTCGATAGCACCAGCGCGGCGACCGCAAGTACCGTCAGTTCGTAGCCGTCGTACGGCATCAACGCGACGGTACCGGTCGCACCGAACACCCCGAGAACGCCCATCAGCAACACCGAGCCACAGGCCGCACAGCCCGCGCCGAGCGCGCCGAGTGCGACTGCACCGAAGCTCCCGGAGCTACCGGTGAGCGAGACGTCATGTTCTCGCAGGTGATAGACGAGCATCGCGAGGTTCACGCCCATGAGCGCGCTAATCACGAGGAGGATCGCCTCTGCAAACGGGTCGGTCATCCCACCGATAAACGGAAAGAGTGAGGTGAAGAGGCCAATGCGGGCGTCCATCGGAAGCGGCCCGGAGATCACTAGATCCCGAACCAGAGGAACGTTCTCCGCGACAACGAGCGTCGCGAGCCCTAGGAGACCCGATACCACAGCAAGTACAGCGTAGAGTGGGACGGTGAGCACGAGGCCGACGGCTCGGCCCGCGATACAGATCGGTCTTCATTCTCGTTCCGGCCACTCCGCCTCCGGTACGAGATCCTCATGTCGAAAGAGAAACGGAAGCTCTGTGCCGGTATCGGTCCGATTGAGCCGATACTGATGGCTGTCCTGCTCCCGTCCGGTAAGCGCCCTAACCCGTCCGAGATGTCCTCAATCACCTCACAGACGAGACCATGATAGCGAGCATCTGGATCGTCCTCGGAGAGATAGATTCGAACACGGACTCCCTCTGAATACGCTTTCTCAGCAGGCTGAAAGATGTTTTCCATAGCCATTCTTCCCGTTGATCCAATTTCAATTTGTTGTCGCTGTACGCGCCCGTTCCACGTTGCTTCGATTCGCGTGACCATTGATCAGCTCGCGATACAACCGTTATTCGCCATCCGCGTTCTGTTCGTCTTTCAGGCGCTCGGCCTTTTTTTCTGCCTCTCTCGCGATCTCCTCACGTTCTTCGTCGCTCTTCTCGAAGAATGATTTCGAGCGTCCTCTTCGACGTCCTTCTGCAAGCCAATCCTGGGATTCGGGATCTTCGGTGAACGCTCTTGGGAAGCAGATTGTTGGTAGCGATACCGACGCTCTTTCAGTGGCCGGAGAATCACCTTCTCGCTCGGGAACGACCTCGATCGTACCCATCAACTGCTGTTCCTCATAAGCTTGAAAACCGCAAGGCAGCTCTCCACCAACAACCTCCGTCACAAGAGCGAAATGTAAAATACTTCAACGTGCAAAGCTGAGTTCACTGGAAAAGAGAGCAATAAACCCCGCTGGACGATTTTCGAAGCCTCCGAGGATGCAACCGCTGTAGATACGTCTTCCGTAGATGCGCCCACAGAATATTTGACATGGTTCTTGGTAATATGCCTAAAGACGGTGACGCTTCTGTGGATTATCATCAACTCTTCATCGAAAACGGGACTTTATCAGCGAAATAACCGCAAGAGGGCGGCTGGTGTGTGAACCTTTCTGTGGCAACCTCCTTCCGTATCTATAAGTCGCGTCGTTAAAGCGGAGGTAGCTCACGTCAAACCGTCCTTTCGGTGGCAGGACCGGCATGCTTCGTCGTCGGTCGGAACGAGCGTCGTACACGACGAGTCAGCCGTCGCACAGGTCGAGGAGTTCCTCGATCGCGGCGACCGTTTCCTCGACGAGTTCGTCGACGACGTTCGCGGCGCTCGGTAGGTCGTCGACCAAGCCGGCGCTCTGTCCGGCGTACAGCGCCATCGCGTCGACGTCCCCCTCTGTCTCTGCAGTCGGTGACCGGAAATCGTACCGTTCGACGTCGCTACCGGAACGTTCGGCGACAGTCTCGCCCTCGCCGGGTCGCGTCCCCGCCGGCGGCCGTCCGGCGTCTTCCCAGCGCTCGACGGTCTCGTTCCGGACCACGCGGTGTGGGACGCCTGGCCAGCCGACGTTGAACAGGTCGGTCAGTTCGGTGTCCGTCTCCGAGGCATCGAGGACCCGTTGCTGGTATCGCGGGTGCTTCGCTGCCTCCCGGGTCGCGACGAACCGCGTCCCGAGCCAGGCGCCGTCGGCGCCGAGCGCGAGCGCCGCCGCAATGCCGCGACCGTCCGCGATGCCGCCGGCCGCGACGACCGGGACCTCGACAGCGTCGACGACCCGTGGAACCAGCGGGAACGTCGCGACGTCGCTTTGGACGTGCCCGCCGGCCTCCATCCCTTGGGTGACGACGACGTCGACGCCGGCGTTCTCGGCTTCGACAGCCTCCGCTGCCGAATTGACGGTTTGTAACACGACGCCGCCGGCGTCCTGAATCCGATCGACGTACGGGTCGGCTGCCCCGAAGGACAGCGAGTAGACGTCGACGCCCTCGTCGATCGCAGCGTCCAGCGCCGCGTTCGTCGCTACCTCCTTCGCGTCGGGATCGAGAACCACGTTGACCGCGACCGGCCGGTCGGTCAGTTCGCGGGCCTTCCGGAGCAGCTCCCGAGAGGACTCGGGATCGTTCCAGGTGATAGAGAGCATCCCCAGTCCGCCCGCCTCGGCGACCGCGGCAGCCAGCTCCGGGCTCGAACCGATCGGCGCCTGTACGATCGGATGCTCGACCCCCAAGATGGGACGGAGGTTGGTTTTCAGACGAACCATGGCCCTGGAACGTACGTCGACAGTAAAGCGCTTTTGAGATATCCAGAGACTCCCAAAATCAGCGGGACGTTCTGCTCAAGGGCGAACTCGGCGAGCTTGCCGGCCTGCTCGGGGCCGACCTGAATATCGCACTCGTCGTCTGCTCCGGCGTGAAACAGCTCGTAGTGCTCTTTGAGGCCGAAATACTCGCCGTCCGTATCGACGATCAGGATCGCGTGATCGCGCTCTATAAGCTCCTCGGCGACGACGCTCGCGCTGTTGCTCTTCCCGCTTCCGCTTTTCCCGGTCAAGAACGCTCGCCCGATCAGGACGGCCTCGGTCGTCTCTTCACCATCATACGTCGCGTAGATCGTCGGCGTGTAGCCGCTCACCCGTTCATACTCGGTACCGTCTGAGGTGATCGACCACTCGTAGACATCCTCGAGGTAGTCGATCTTGTAGACCATCTCACTCCCCGTCGGAGGATTCAGTCGCTTCCTCCAATCGGGGTGAGTCGTGTTTCGAGCTCCTCAATGCGGGCTTCCTGTTCGAGATCGATCGAGATCAACGCCGGATAGAACGGCTCTGTGTGGTTGAGATAGCCGCTCGCGTCGGCGTGCGCACGAATATACGAGAACAGCCTATCGAAGTGCTGTTGGTCCTCTCGACGGAGTCCACGTCGATAATCAAACCAGAGATTGTCGAGCGCCCGGAGGACGTCCCGATACGTCGGATTAGTACGACCCATCGACTGGCACCTCCGGCGTCTGTAGGCCGGCCTGAGCAGCGTCGTAGAGCGGCTGCCGGGCACTCAGGATCTCCGTCCAGTACGCAAGCGTCGTTTGGAACTGCCCGTTGCCAAGCGGATAGACCAACGTCTCAAACGACTCAGCGGTAAATCGCGGTCCCATTCGTGTCCGTTCGCAGCGAATCGTCTCGACAGCTGCCGCCTCGATCGGAGCGGTGAGACCGTCGTCATGAGTCCGGGTAACGAGAATTGGGAGGTCGTACTCGCGAGCGAGGCCAGCGAGGTTGGCGAGGACTCGAACGAGCATCGTCGTTCCCTCACCGTCGCGAAGCGCGTCGTCGCGATACATCCCGTCGAGGGCCGGTAGAATCAGCAGGGACGTGTTCTCGTTAATGCGCTCGGTGAGAATCTGAACGAGACTGTAGTGTTGCCAGGGGGTGAACCCACGGGCAACCTGGATTCGATCAAGCAATCGCCGGTCGGAAACGAGCCGTGCGAGTGGCTGGGTCGTTGCGTGACCGTGGGTGTCGATCCAGTATGCCGGACCTCGGTTGAGCGAGACGTGATCGACAACGAGGGCGTGAAGTGGTCCGATCGGTCGGTCCTCAGTCTCAAGCATTCGTATTCCTGTTCCAAGCGTCGGGAGCTCCGGAATCGGTGGTGGGTCTGGTTCAGATCTCATAGTGTACAAGACAGTCAAGAGCGGAATAAGCCTCGGCGTGTCGCTTCCAGATCTTCCGGAAAGAGAGAGCCTACGATCAGTGTCCGCTCTGTCACTCGATTTCGGTCGAGTGTGTAAACTCCAGAATCGGATCCGAAAACGGGGCTCCGCTCTACTATTAGGGTTGTTGGGAACACGTTGAAGCTCATACCCGACGTTGTAGATACATGTGTGGGCGAAACGCGCTCTTCGTAGCACAGAGTGAACTCGAAAATCGATTCGGAGCGAAGATCGTTACTGATGGTGGTTACGTCCCGAGGTATAACATCGCCCCAGGTGATGGTTTAGAAGTCATCACAAACGAGGCGACTGACGAGATCGACCAGTATCACTGGGGATTGATTCCGTTCTGGGCTGATGAGCCCGAAGAGGGCATCATCAACGCACGATCGGAGACAGCAAACGAAAAACGGGTCTTTCAGGACGCCTGGGAATCGAGGCCCTGTCTCGTCCTCTCCTCGGGGTTCTATGAATGGCAGAAGCGAGCAAGCGGCCCGAAACAACCCTATCGAATCTACCGCGAGGAGACGCCCGCCTTCGCGATGGCCGGCCTCTGGGAGGTGTGGGCCGGTGGTGAACGAGAGATACCGTGTGTGACTATTCTGACCACCGAACCGAGTGAACTGATGGAACCGATCCACGATCGGATGCCCGTCGTGCTGCCTACCGATGCCGAAGAAACCTGGCTCACCGCTGGCCCTGACGAGCGAAGAGAGCTGTGCGGTCCCTACTCCCGAGATGGTCTCAAAGCGTATGAAATCTCGACACGAGTGAACAACCCGGGAAACGACAATCCCTCGGTCATCGAGCCTGTAGAGCACGAACAGAGCGGACTCGATGCCTTCGGCTCTGAGTGAGAGTATCCGTCGTTGGAATTCGATTCAGGATAAGCTGTGCGCTTAGTAATTGAGTCCATTCGTTCATACGAAGATCGTCGAACCGACCGATCACTATAATTGGGAATTGACCGTCAAGAGTTCTCCAACTCAATGGGGTGTTCTGATAGTCTTGCGAGATACAAGGCGCATATCGATCAGAGTGATTCAACGAACTGCCTTACTCGTTCTTGACTCCGATAAAATTCGTCACGCACCTCTTCTACGGTGTGCTCCTCGGAGCCGTCTTTGGGGTCGTAATAGCACGGGAACGGTCACGACCAGCGACTCGTGAACAACCTGAACGTAGCGTAACGACGATCACATGGGCGGTGAACGCTTGGCCGAACACGTATCTCGTTCTCGAGGGCTGTGGCTGCCAGTGAGCAGCAACACGACGACGAACAGGAGCAAGACGATAAAGAGGATCACGAAGACTTTCACCCAACGAGGCGTGCCCTCTCTACTAATTGGGTCGGGAGACGGATCGTCACTCATCTTCGTACCTCTGGATGTGCTCCGCAACCGGCCGAGAGAACAACTCATCCACGTGTTGTATCTGCATGCTTCGCTCATTCCGTATGGACGACTACGGGAAGTAGGTGTGGGTATACACTATTCGGCTCTGTTGAAATCCCATTCTTCAGATAGAATACAGTATGAAACACCCCCTTCGCTGAAGACTGCTTATGAACTGGTGGCTGGAACTTTTCCGAGTAGATAGAGTACGACACCTGCAACAATTAGAGCCATCACAACTCCTAAAATGAGAAGTTGGAGGTCAACACCAGTACGCCAGCTTGCGATCGTTGCGAAAATGAGCCCAATGAGAATACCGCTCCCAATCTTTAGAACATCAACACTGTTCATGGTAGCATTTTTAGTGACAGAACGCTTTATACGTTGCCTGTACTGAGCGATCACTACCCTTCGCAGATCGTCTCTCAATTTGTGCCACATTCGCGCGGTGTATCCAGCATCGCATATCTATCAGCCCTTCAAGAGCACTGAAGCGGAAGTGTGGATTGCTCTACTAATCTCGATAAGTCCTCAGGATCGAGATTCTCTCGGATGGATCGCGGAACGATAGCCTCCATCGACCTCATGAATGAGTCCTGTTTCCAGTGCTTCGATGATTCCTTTGTTCACCTTCCAGGAGTCATATCCCCCGTTCGCACAGAGGATCACCCGAATGTGGGTCGCGTCGATCGCATCAGAAATTCCCTCCGGTTCGCCCGCGTTGTAGTAGACGGTCGAATGGACACGCTCGACCATCGATTTCGACATACTGAGCTTTCGAGAGCGAAGGGCTTGGCTCTATTCACAGAACCTTGTGCAACATCCACTGCTTAACCCATCGCCATTGTTGCACAAGGTGGAATAACCATGTCTCTATGGCGATCGAGCTCACGTACGGGTAATACGTCTGTTCCTTTAGGTATCGATCTCAGTCGTCGCCGTTGGTTCAGCCTGACTGGCGTACGTCTCAGCCAGCTCAACCACGTCGTAGACGTGAATCCCGGTCTTGAACCACAGCACGCGATCGGCAGCGCTCCCGAACTCCTCACTGGAACAATCCAAGCGCTCTGAGACAGCGAGAATGAAGTTGTCCGCGTCTACCTGCCGGATCTTCTCCAGCTTCGAGTCCAGATACTCGGGGGTCCAGAATCCAACGACCTCGAGGATCGCTCGACGACCATCCGGATGTTCGATCGCAAAATCGGGTATCATCACCTCTGCACCGAGGTCGAACACATCGTCCTCTCGCACTAACTCCCACTCCGTCGTTGCTCGTTCCCACTTCTGGGCGAGCGTCCGTTCGACGTCGCTATCGAAGCGCTTCCCGGCGCTGTAATGCGAATCCAGCCCGTCGGTATGATCCAATGTGAACTGGCGCGTCTCTCCGAGTGTCTCGTCGATAAGGATCTCGGCGGCCATCTCCCACCGATCACAGAGCGGGAGCGCCGGGAGGAAGTTCGCCATTCGGATCCCGTACTTCTGTGATTGCGAAAACAGCGATGCCGGTCCATCGAGCACGGCCTCGTACCCTGCAGCCTGATCGGTACTCCCGACGCGCTTGCCATCGGCGTCGATCGGGTAGATGCGGTGCATTAGCCCGAACAGCTTCACGTAGCTGAACACTGTCCCGAAGTGATCCCACACGCGAATGCGCATCTCCGTCGCATTGTAGAGTACTGCCTGTGCGAGCGCGAGATTATACCGGGTTAACAACCAGTCGACGGTGAGATCCGTGTGTTCGTACTCTTCGGAGCTACTGCCGGTCAGCGAAGTCGTCGATGTCGACGCTGCTGTCCCCTCATCACCAATACCAGCATCGGCATACTTCTCGGCAGTTCGCGTCCCGATCCGGACGAGACGCTTGTTGTCCTCTAGATCGGCGTACATCCCCCGATAACACTCTTCGAGCGAGATACCCAACGAATCGGCGACCCCGCTATACACCTCCAGCTTCTGGGTGTCCTCGCCGAGCGTTGGCTGGCGGACGATCGGATATCGTTCGTTAGCTCTCTCGAACAGTCGTCGACGGATCTCGCGCGGCTCGACCGGCGAGACGACCTCGAATTCACACTCGTCTTTCAGGAGTTTCGCTAGCCCTTGAACGATCTTGTAGTCGGTATCCGCGACGGTCAGTTCGTCGATCGCGTCCTCGAGGTCACCCTTCGTTTCCTCGAGATGCGCCTCGAACAGTTCGATGAGCTCTCGGGCGGTCTGCCGGTAGCGTTCGTCGGCCGGGTCGATGAACAACGGCGTCACTTCCTCATCAGTCGTGCGCGAGCGCGCGAGATTAGCCGTTAGCACTCATACTCACCCCCTCACGGCGGCGTTGGGAGACGTACGTCTCCATCGTATCCTCCGAGATGATCTCGTAGAGGCGTGCCGGCTGTCGATCGTCCGTCGGTCGCAGGATTCGGCCAAGTCGCTGGGCGTACTGGCGTTTCGAGGCACTCCCCGAAAGGATGATCCCGACGTTCGCAGCGGGTACGTCGATCCCCTCGTCGAGAACTTGCGACGTGACGAGCATCGAGTACTCGCCGGATCGGAATCGGTCGAGGATCTCGGTGCGTTCCTCGGTTTTGGTCTGGTGGGTAATACAGGGGATGATGAACTCCTGGGAGATGTCGTAGGCGAAGTCGTTGTTCGCGGTGAAGATGATAGCGCGGTCGTCGTGGTGACGCTTGATCAGGTTATCAAGCGTGTCGAGCTTCTTCGAGGCCGTGCGGGCGATCCGCTCGGCTCGTTGTTTGGCGATGAGTGCCCGTCGTCCCTCTGGGTCGTAGGAGGTCCGCTTGAGGAACTCGGCATATCCCTCTGCTTTCCAGAGGTCGAACTCGTGGCTGTCGACATAATCTCGATAGATCTGGTACTCTTTGTCGTACTCTGAACGTTCGTCGGACGTGAGGTCGATCGACATGTGGATCGTCTCGTACTCGCTGAGGTACTCACCGGCGAGTTCGTCGACGCTTTCGCGGTAGACCACCGGTCCGATAAGGTCCTCTAAGAGTTCGTGTTTCCCGTCCGGGCGCTCGTAGGTCGCGGTCAGCCCGAGTCGATACGGTGCGATCGTCATCTCTGGAATCAGCTGGTAGGTCGGAGCGGGGAGGTGGTGTTCCTCGTCGACGACGAGCAACCCGAATCGATCGCCGTACTCGTTGATATAGCGATACGCGCTGTCGTAGGTGGTGACGGTAATCGCAGTGACCTCGTGAGAGCCACCGCCAAGGACGCCGATCGGGTCTCGCAGCTGGTCGCCGAAGGCGTTAGTGAGCGTGGCGTGCCACTGGTTCATCAGGTCGATCGTCGGCGTCACAACGAGTGCGCTGACGCCGGCATCAGCGATCGCTTGAAGCCCGAGGAACGTCTTCCCGCTCCCTGTCGGAAGGACGACGCTGCCCCGACGTCCGTGGGCGATCCAGGCATCAAGGGCAGCTTGCTGGTAGTCACGCGGTTCGATATGGAGGGCTGGTGTAAGGTCGAGATCGGGATACCGGCGAGCGGCGTCCTCGAATCCCTGCTGAAGCGTTCGCTGTTCGGCGTTATCAGCTTCCTGTCCGTGTGTCTCAACCCACGTTCCAGCCCATTCGAGCAGCTCCCGATACCGGTATGCTTGGGCACGGTACTCATCGACGCGGTCATCCCACTCCATGAATGGAACCGTTTCAGTGACTCCGCGAAGGAGGAGTGTTCCGTCGTCGAACTCGAGTTTCATCGCGTCTGTGAGTCCGTTATTGGGGAAACAGGAATACTTTACTGGATACCCTACTTGGTCGCGGCTCGCTCACGCTAGAAGAAGTCCCAGCGATCGGTGATTACCCCGTCGATGCCCGCTGCGGTGAGCGCCCGGGCCTGCGAGAGCGTCGAGACGCACCAGGCGTCCACCTCCAGGTCGTGCTCCGCGGCGCGGTCGACAATATCCCCCTTTAAACAGAGTTCATACTGCGGGTGAACCATGATCGCGTCGAGCTCGATCGCCAGGTCGAGGTACTCATCTGGCCAGTCGACGAAGATGGGCGCGAGCCCCACGGAGTCGTTCCGGTCGCGTACCTCCCACAGCGCGTCCGGGACGAACGAGGAGAGGACGAGTTCGTTCTCTATCCCGTCGATCGCGCGGAGGACGTCGCTTGCCATCCCGGCCCGCTTGAGTTCGAGGTTGAGCCCGACGTGTGGGGGAGTCACCCGGAGAAGGTCTGCGAGCGTGGGGATCGGTTCGTCCGAGTCGAGGACCGTGTACCGCGAGAGCTCGGCGTAGTCCGTGGCGTCAACCCGGAGGTTGACGCCGGCGAGTCGCGAGAGGTTCTGATCGTGGAAGACGACGAGTTCGCCAGAGCCACACCGACGGACGTCGACTTCGATCATGTCGACGTGCGGCGAACACGCCCGGACCGCGCCGATCGTGTTCTCCGGGTACTGATGGGCGCAGCCGCGGTGAGCGACGATACGCATTCACCATTACCCTTGACCGCGGGAGTCTAAGCCGCTTTCGTCTCCAAGGTAGCTATGGAGCGCTCTCGTTGGCTATCGAGAGGAAGAGCACTCAATCTGGTCGGACATTGGCTTCTTTACGGCGAGCCGCTTGTTCTCCAGCTACCTATAATCGGTCCGTTCCTATTCGGTTGAGCATCTGATTTTCACCTCGGGACGAGGTGGCTGTATATTTGATCGGTAGTCTGTCGGTTCGCATGACGTAACCGGAGTTGCACGGCCTCAAGGCGGCCGCCGTCGACCTGGATAATCCGATAGGCGACCGAGTGGCGAAGGGTGTGAGGGGTGACGTTATCGGGCTCACCGACACCGCCGCCGGCTACCAGGGGCGGGACGTCGGCCTCGGTCGCGAGCTTTTCGACGAGGCGCTGGAGCGACCGAGTGGTAAGGCGGTCGCTCGAGCGCGTAGGAAACAGGGCGTCGGTGTCTTTCCAGCGGTCGCGAAGGTATCGCCGGAGTAGGCGGAGGGTGTCGGGCGCGAACTCGAGTGTCGCCGGTGGGGACGTGCCTTTCTGAATCCGGCTCAGGAGGTACACGGTTCCGACTCCTAAATCGACGTAGTCTACGTCGAGAGCGCACACCTCGCCGGCGCGAAGGCCGGCGTCATAGAGCAGGGCGACGATCGCCTCGTTACGATCCTGTAGGTACGTCGGGACGGCGTCGGTGAGACAGACGTCTCGGAGTCAGCCGACCTGCTCGGGTTTCAACCAGGTACGGACGCGGCCTATCGGTGTGTTGAATGTCGGGAATTCTTACGTCAGTGTGTGTCGTCGACATGGTTTTTCTAAGAGGTGGTCTGGTGTCCGGGTACGAACGTCGGGGTTTGGAGTAAACTCCGACGTTCACTGAACCATGTGACACACCTCGGAGAGAGAGAGTTATCAAGTACGTCAGACGCTCGAGGATACCTTACCTGGCAGAGCGCCGGGAGCGCGAGGGCAGACATGTATCTATGCGTGTCTCTTCAAAACATTCCACCAACACCATCTCGATGCAACAAAAATAATACGGCCAGCACTGTCGTCCGTGCCGACGGGAGAATCCGCGTCCGTGACGCAACCCGTCTCACCGATCTCGAACCTGACTTTGGATCAAATACGATATAATGCTGATAATTAAAGATGCATATTAAGACATACACCCATTAAACCTAAGCGGGTTTTTCTCCCGACTTTGAGTATGGTCGATGAGGCACTTGATGCGCTGTTGGATATTCACCGTCGACGGGTATTGATGGCGCTGTTGGAGCATAACCCCCAGCACGACGAGGAGATCCATATCCCGGAGGAGGTTCACGTGGGTGAGAAGGAATTTGAAATCTTACAGACCGAGATGTTCCACACCCATCTCCCTAAATTGGAAGAGTCAGGATTCATCCGCTGGGATGAGGAGAATCACGAAGTGGTGAGAGGCCCGCGATTTGATGAGATCAAGCCGTTGCTCGAACTGATGGCCGATCACGCGGATGAACTCCCTGATGACTGGGTGTGAGTCCGCCGCTGCGCGGCGGTGATCGAAGGGCTGTTTTGGTAAGAATCGGGACGGGAGGTGCCGGTCGTACACGTTTCGCCGGAGGCGCGACGGCTGGGTGGCAGTGGCAGTCGAATCTTCGGGAGACTTACGGAACCCTCACTCAGAACCTTCGATCCTGGCTCCGTTTTGGTTTACTGGTGTGGTCGACTGCGAATTTCCTGTTCGGTAAGTGATCGCTCAATGAGTGAATCAACGTCTCCGGATTCGAGTGCACGGAGTCCATCCTCGAGCGTGTAGGTCCGCTCGTCGTCAGAACACGGGAAGACGGCCTCAATTCCGTGGTCGTCATACACTCCGAGACAGAGTAACGGGACACTGATGACGGTGTGTGATCGCTCGGAGACTATCGTCTCTGTCTCTCGAACGTGAAATGCTGGTGCGAGTGAGTACCCGTGCTCGTCGGCCCACTCCTCGAACTCATCATAGACCTTCTTGATGGCTGTCGTGGAGTCGTCGACTGGAATATTGTGCCCCCATATCTCATAGTCGACTGAACCGAGTCTGGTGTCGTCTGTAAGGTGTTCTAACCGCTCGATCGTCTCTTCTTGAATGCCATTGATGCCGTACGGTGCAACCGATCGCATGTAGAGGACTGCCTCCCGCTCTCGGCTTGTTGTATCTGGCCCATCCACCATAATGGAAATAGATTGTAGAGTTTTGTAGGCCTTTTCATAACTTGGAACAGTACACATGATGTTGTTTTAGTAATATATTGGGTACATTTCTTGGAGAGCATCGACAGCGTATCGCGCGTGATTTCTCGTCTAGGGTCCGTTTATGCTGAGTGTACTGGTCGGAGTATTCGACATCGAGACGGTGAACGGCGCTGAGTGAGACGGTGTACATGCTCAAGGTGATCGGAGGACCGGGAAAGAGAGCCGTCTAGATCGGTTCAGGCCGCGGTGAACGCCTCGCCGTCACGCTCGACGAGGCCCGCCGCCGAGAGTGTGTCGAGGACCGGGTAGAGCGCGAGTTTCCTCATCCCCAGCGTCGCTTCGAGTTCGTTGATCGTCGCGTCGCCGGTGAGGTCAAGGTAAAGGTAGACGAGCTTTGAGCCGGACGATTCGAGTTCAGTCGGGAGGTCGTCGATCGCCACTTCGGTGTGATTGTAGGACGCTTTGGTGCTCATTTCTGCCGCTCGTGGGGTTATATCTGGTTCATCCATTAAAATGACAATAGGGTGTAGAGCTTTGTAGACCTTTTTCATAGCTCAGAGTACACAATTGACAGTATTCTACTAACATATTAGGTACGATTTTTGGGCACCGACAAGGAAACGTCAAATACGTCCAGTTAGAGCGCCGGAGGCGCGACGGCTGGGTTTCGGTGGTGATAATGGTGGTGGGGGCCTGGTCAAAAAAATGAAAACCCGCGCCGCTACCCTGGTGCTGGGATAGTGGGTGCGGATCTGACCCATGTGCCTCTGTGCAGGAAGTCGACAGCCGTCTTCCTTACTGGATAGTGATCCAGCATTCGGAGAGCAACGCTTGACTACTTGGGCTTTTTCCCTTTATACGAAACCGATCAAGTCAGATGGTTGACTTAACGACGAGTGTGCCTGGGAGTTGAGAGGGCTCTTCGTGCTGTATCTGTGAATCATCGTTAGGTCGCCGTCTTCAAGGCTGTAGGGTGTCGGAGATTGACAGCGAACCACACCACCACCACCACCACCATGTGACTGGCTCGCTGCTGTTAGGATAATGCTCCACTCTGCTTCCCCGGTGCTGCTCAGAGGCACGTGAGCTCATCTCGGTGGGAAGCAGAGTGGTCTTCTAACTTTCCCAGCTGGATGTTATCCAGCAACATTGAAGGAACCCCTATCTAAATAACTTTACCCTCTGAATACGAAGACCTTTTAAATTCCCTCAATAGTTTTGTAACATGTTGGCTACTTTCGCTCTCTTATTTCCCGTAAGATCAAAAGCGCCCTCAATATTTTGTACAATCTGCAAGCCAGAAGTGATTCTCCCATCTCCGTGATGTCGACAAACCGGCCCTAATTAATCCGAGTCCTGGTGACCTCCTGCTTTGCTCACGAGGTCGGTTCGCGACGGACGTACTGTTCGAAGTATCTCAGGTTCCGCCGTCGAATGGCCCCAAGCGAACGGCTGCCGTGCATCCGGGCGATCGACTCGACGAGCTGGTAGGCGCGGAGCTCTTCGCCCTCGGTGAGGTGGCCTTCGAGGGCGTGGCAATCGAGCGCCTGGAGGATGAGCAACCAGTCTTGTTCGTGCCAGTCGATCGGGGGCTCGGGCGGTCGGTAGTCGGGCCGACGTCGATCTCGATTCATCGACCCAGGTGGTCCGGTCTTCGTATATGAACTTACGTTAGATCCTAGGGCGGGTGATTCGCTCATAGTGGGACGCGACGGCTGGGTTGCGGTGATGGTTTGGGTCAGTGATCAGTGGGTCCTCTAGTGGACCTTTCTCAGGAGCATGCCAGATGGGTCCTATTGGTCCCCCTTCGCAGGCACAACTTTTGTCTTCTTATTATCGCTTCTAGCGTATGGACCCTTTCTTACCAGTCACCTGATGTAAAAGCGTCCACGTAGGACAGTGTACCTCCTGTCCCTCTTGTGCCTGGTTTTGGTAAGAGGATGGGGTACCTCTGAAAAACCCATCCGCTCGACGATATCGTGTGCGAGTACAGTGGTGGCTGTGGTAGCACAGCCCGCGTTGCTACCATTGATTATGAAGCGCTTCAGTCATATAAACGTTGACAGTAACACATACTATTACACACTGGCGTTGATTTGCTGATTATCCTCCCTGGTGGTAGGGTTCCTCAGAGTATCAAATCTCTGAACGTAGTACTACCGCACGTGCACTCTGGGGAACCACTCACTATGTGGATCGTTCCGTTCCTTTCGCGGCGTGCTGCAAAGGTCGACCCACACTCCGTGCACGTTGCTGTGATTGGTTTTGTTGTATACTTCACAGCCAGCTCCTTTGAGTGGTATGCTATCAGCCAGCACCCTACTAAAATATTGTATTCTGGGTTTCTAAATAGGTTTCGGGAAGCGGGTCCTGGTTCTACGACGGTCGCGACGTCCAGGTTACGGTAACTATGTGGACTTTGTCTCGAGATGCCAGCTGGCATCCAGAGACGCCCGATCAGATGATGGGATCGTCCCTGTCGTGTTGCCAGCAGGCCAGGTGGGGGAGAGAAACGTGTGCATTACACCGAGTTCCGTCCTTTGACTCTCGTCCGCAGATGAAGATCCCCTCAGAGTTGATGAGCGGTTCATCGTTCTCACGGAATCCGAGCGGATTCGGACTTTCTGGTGTTGCCATCGGTTCTTCTAACCCGTCTGTATAAGGCGACCTGGGTAGATATGATTTGATATAGTTTGACAATCTGGGTGAATCCTGCGCATATAACAGATTCTGACAGGGAAACGCCAGATGTATCATAGAACGAGGTCGTCAGAAATTGCTATTATATGATACTACTTCTATAGGGATTAGCAAAAGAAGTCATAGAGTCGACTTCGTACTATCTGGTAGCTGCCAGAAACACTGTGCGAGATACAGAGTGCGTATCTCGCATGATGCCGTGTCCAGACTCAGAACGTGAGAATTGGCCGGTGCAGGGGAACAGGGAGCGAGTCGTTTAGTGTTCGCCGCTGTGATTCTCCGACCAACAAAAATTTCGCTCCCGTCTCCATAGTGGCCGCCCATGAGCCGCGAGTGGATCCTTGACGAGAAGACGCATGCAGGTGAAGAACACCTCGACCCGACGCAGGTAGCCCAATACGACGAGAAAATCCCGTTCGATCCGGCCGGGGAGATCGAATTGCTGTCGGAGTACGAGCTCTCTGAGGAGGATACAGTCGTGGATTTTGGGACGGGAACGGGCGGGTTCCCGCTCGCCGTAGCCGAACACTGTGACCGCGTGGTGGCGGTCGATATCTCGGACGTCATGTTGGACGTGGCTCGGGAGAAAATGGAGGCTAAGGGGGTTCGGAACGTCGAGTTTGTTAATGACGGGTTCCTGAGCTACGAGCATGAATGGACCCCCGCTTCGTTCGCGTTTTCGAAGAACGCGCTCCATCACCTTCCCGACTTTTGGAAAGTCGAGGCGCTCAAAAACATCGGTGACACGCTTGAACCAGGTGGTATCCTCCGACTCCGCGATCTCGTCTATTCGTTCGATCCAGCGGACAGTCATGAGGCGATCGAAGCGTGGCTTGAGGGGATGGAATCGACCCTTTTCACCGACGAAGAACTCCACGCTCACTTTCGAGAGGAGTTCAGCACGTACGACTTCCTGTTCGAACCCATGCTGGAAGAGGTCGGGTTCGAGATCCTTGACTCGACCTATCGGGACGGGTTCTACGCGTCGTACACCTGCCGATGGCAGGGGGAGCTGCAATAACCGACTGCGTCGTGTGGCATGTCCCCTCTAAGTTTTGTACGGCATTTTTGACAGCTATCAGAAGATATTCCACTGGGTCTATAACTTCTTTTGCTAATCCCTATAGTAGATCGGAATGGCGATCCCCATACACCGCTGAAAGGGACGGCCCGGATGGGGAGTACCCTTTCTGCGCTACTATCCCTGAGGAGCAAGTGGTGTATGGCACTCGCTATCCTGAGGGGTGTATGCGGGGTAACCACTCCGGATATCTGCGCTCCACTTTTTGTGCAAGCAATTCAGTTATTTGACTAGGCAACAGACTCAATTCGGGCTTAGATACCAGCCCATCCCCTGCCATCGGTTCAATAATACACCCTTTCGTCTCCGTGACACCGACAGATTGAGACCGGATTAGCTCTGGTAAGTCGGAGTGATCGGCAGCTCAGTTATAAGTGGGGGCGTCGATCCTGGTGGATTCAGGTCTACAGATCGGTATAATGATCTCACTCGAGTTCCGTGAACCTACGACACTCGGAAGAGTGGGGAGGGGGTTGAAACCGTATATCGCAACCGTTCCTCCCGACCAGTCGTAACTTCCGGTAGCAATGATAGGAATCATCGGAGTAGTTTATAGTTCCTCGATCGCGGATCGGACGACATCGATGAGGTGTGAGCCCACGAGATTCGCGTGGCTACGATGATCCCTGTCAGTCCGTCTGGTGAGGGTGGCTGACGTGGTTTTAGCAATTATCTCTCTTGAGATGGCCGTGTTGCTGTTCGTCATTGCGCTGGTCGCTGGCGTCGGGATCAGTGCGATCGGACCGGGCGGGATCTTTGTGACGATCGCTCTCTTCTTGTTGGTACCAATCTCCTCTGCAGAGGTTGCCGGCACAGCGAGTTTGACCTTTATCTTCACGGGTCTGCTCGCCACAGGCCTCTTCCAGCGGTCGGGAGATTTCGCCGAGGGATTTGCCCGCGAGATGGCGATCATCTTGAGTGGAATGAGCATTATTGGTGCGTACACCGGCTCGCAGGCGAACCTCGTTATTTCGGACGAAGTCTTCGGCTACTTGTTAGCGGTATTCGTCGCCGTGGTTGGGGGCATCATTCTCTATCGAGAGGTCCACGGATTTGAACCGTCGAACCACGTTCAGTTGATCTCCACCGGGCAACGACGAGGTACGCTTGGAACGATCGGATTCGGCGTCGGTTTCATCGGCGGGTTGCTCGGTGTCGGTGGTCCCGTAATCGGCGTTCCCATTCTGGTACTCCTCGGAGTGCCGATGCTTACGGCACTAGCGGTCGCACAGGTTCAGTCAATATTCATCTCCGGCTTCGCGACGGCTGGCTACTTCCTCGGAGACGCGGTCTCGATCCCGATCGCGATCCTTGTTGGAGTTCCACAATTGATCGGTGTCGTCGTCGGGTGGCGGATAGCCCATTTGGTTGCAGAGGGACGACTTCGGATCGCCCTCGGCGTGGTCCTTCTGTTGATATCCCCAGTGATTGCGCTGTAACGATCCACCTTCGGTTAAAGCTGCGAGTGACGAATTGCCGAGACTCAAGTCCTGACCGAGACGGTTGCAACCGGCCGAATTCAGAGGGATAATCGTAGCCGCCCGGATCCCTCAGGCACAGATCTCACTGGTTCTCAGTATGTTCCTCTCGTGGCTGTCCGTGCTGAGCGAGGTAGCGAGCTACCGACGGTACGATCGGCCACGGGACATCGCCCTGTTGCTCGGCTACGGTGTCCTCGAGAACGTCCTCTACCGGCAGTGGAAGACGATCGTCCTCTGGCGCGGGTTCGTCGAGTTCCTCCGAGGGGACGATTCGTGGGGTGCGATGGAGCGGAAAGGGTTCGAGTCGGAGTGAACTTCCAGTGGGGAAAACACCTTTACAACGACGACTACATCCACGTTCTCGGGCTGGAGTACTCTCATCCACCCCCGAATGCATCTTCCGATCCAACCGACATCGAAGAATCCTGGGCACCGTCTAGATGAGCGAATTCTTCCGATGTAGTGTCATATAGACGATGTTCTGAGCCAATCGAACGGATAATTCTCGATTCAACTGTTGAAGGCCCTTCTGGAGTGATCTCGACGGAAAACGGTGAGTGGGATCTGAAAACGATTCACGGTCATGTCTCAGACCTTTGTCATCAGCTGATCCGCCTCAACTAGACAGTACCCTCGTAGTGTTGTATTAGTTCACAGCTATGACTATCGATTATCTTCATATCTAAGCTCATCCACAAACACGTCTATTTGATGTAAGATAATAAAAAGAAAATCTATTTAATTCCGCCTCCTGTATTTTGTCAGGGTAGTTGGTTGAAGGATTAGACAGCATAGCCTTCGCCGCGTAGAGCACGTTCGACCGAGCGAACGAATTGCTCGTGTATGTCTTCGTCGAATGCCTCCGTCGCCCGATCAGATCGGTAGAGTTCGAGCTGGCGGTTATCGTTCTCCATCCCGTCCTCAACGATTCGGTATCGTTGGATGAACTTCGTTCCATTATTTCCGTAGACGACTACGATCACGACTGGAGGGTGATCGTCGTCTTCGCCCTCTGACTCGGTAACACTGACACGTTCGAAGTTAGTGAGGTCGGTACTGAAAGTGCCGATCCCGAGTCGATGTTCGAGTGATTCGCGGTCCCACTCTCGCTGCTCACCGGTTTCTGTGCTGGTTCCGATGACCGTTTTCGTCCCGATCTCTTCGATGTTCCATTTCCGAAGTGCTACCGATTCTAACTCGCGTTCATCTCGTGATCGTATATCGCCTTCTTGCACGATCTCCCCCTCCCGTACGCGTATGTAGCGGGGGCTTGTAGCGGGCATGTCGAGGAAGATCTCGCCAGGATCGGTACTCACCAGAGATTCTGTCCCCTCGATGGTACGAGGGGCTAACGTCCGAGTGAAGTCATCGTCCATGACACATTTCGATTATAGTTCGTCATAAATCGATCTAAACGTTGCGTTGGGCAGTGTCCACCCGCTCGGACGTACTTCGGTCGTCAGCTCGACGTCGCGACCGTCCCGGAAGACCTGGCGACTCTCCGGGCCGCCGGCGTCAAGGCGGCGATCGCCCGCGTCCGCTCGTGCAGCTGCCCCGGGTTCCGCTACCACCGCCTCCCGTCGTACGTCGACGTGGAGCGCGAGCCAGCTCGCGAACTCGCAACGCTCGAAGAGTGTAAGCACGTCGTCGCAGTGTTGCTCGACCTCGTTGCGGACCCACCTGCTGACGAGAGCGATCGGATCCAAGCGGTACTCAACGATGTTGCCGCCGACGACCTCCGCGCGTTCGTTCGAGATACCCTTGCCACGCACGCGGACCTGCGCGATCGGTTTCTCGCACGGTTTGCCGACGAGCACAAGTCGGTTGAGGAGTACCGCGAGGAGATCGCCCAACTGTTCGAGCAGCACGCCGAACCAATCGTGTTCACCGCAATCGACTTCTCACGGTTTTTCGAGATAGCCGAGCAGTACCGCGACCGAGACAGGTATCTGGCCGCCGCGACCGTCTATCGGGCGCTGTTCGAGAAGGTCGACGAGAAATCGAACTGGATCGACGGTGCCTACGACCACTATGCACGGACCATCCAGCGGGCACTCGATGGCTACGCCGACTGCGTCTTCGCGACCGACCCGAATCCCGAAGAGTTCGACCGCTACGCCGGCGTTCTGGAGAAGCGAGCGTCGTCGGATCCGCTGATCAACAGCGAGCAGTTCTGGCGGGCACTCGACGACCTCGAAGATCAATACAATTAAACATAAATGAGCCAATAGATTGATTCGTGATCGAGATCGGAAGCGGAACAGTGGCACACGTCATCGATACGGACGCCGTTGACTCGGATTCCGACTCCGGATTTTCGTTCGATCGCAGGGGCCCCGGAGATAAGATGTGTAGCCGGGGATACCGTCACCTCTCGTTCCATCGGGTCTCGTTTGCGACGTTTGTGGATTATCACGATATCGAGAAAATCGGCTTCGAGGGCGATGCACCGGAGGAAATCTGGCCGGATGCAGCGAACCGCCGGAAAAGCTGTGTATAACGAGCAGACCGGCGGGATCGTTATACGGCTTTCGTGGGATTCCTATCGGGCGTACGGCTGGAAAAAGTACGCTCATGTTGTTCGCCACGAACTGATTCACGCCCACCAGTATCACGAACACGGAACAGCTGACCACGGGTCAAGGTTTACCCGGTGGATCAAGCCGCTAGATACCGATCGTTATTGTGAGCAGTACGCCGATCCGAAATACTGGATTGTCTGTGACAGCTGTGAGGGCCGTGACCCCCGATACAAGCGCAAAAAAGTCATTCAGAAACCCGATAACTATCGCTGTAAATGCGGCGGTGAAATCCGAGTAGAAATGAACGAGTTTGAATAGTACTCAACCGATCGCCAGCTTCTTCGAATGGATGATATCGACCATCGAGAACGATTTCGAGTAACTGACAAGCCCAATTTCAAATTCACATCTAGTCGGAGCATTGGCTCAAAACGGGTTCCGTAAATCCGTGTTCGTAAGTCGAATGGCTCCTTCTTGGACTGCTTCTTCAACCGCTTTCTGATCGGTCATCAAAAAACAGTTATATCCGTCGGCTGCTCGGTGAATCACGGATGCCTTGAAGATATTATTCGGGTGAGCCGTGTACTGCTTGACTACGACTACGAAGGCCTCAATTACGTCGACGACGACTAATCCATACCCGTGATCCGCCAAAAACGAGCGGATCGCTTCGAACTCCTCAGACGGTACTTCAAACCGATACTGCTGATTGTTGTAGTACCCCTTGAGGCGAGCGAACACCTCCTCGCCGTCAAAATAGTGTTTGAACAGGTAGAAATCATCGATCGAAAACACATTGACCTGTTCGTGACCGGCCCGCCGGAACTCCGACATCTCATACATAAGATATCGTGCATCTAATTGAGTATTCCGTCCATCGTGGGTTGGGACCTCAATTGACACTAAACCGAATATGCCCAGTGATTCCTAGCACATTTCCCTGGAGACTCCAAAATAGCAATTAGATTAAGTCCCTAAGGGTGGCTTGAGGACACGACGACTCACATCAGCTGCGATGACGAGTTATAAACTATATTTCGCTGTATGATTTCTCAAGCTTCGTATCTCGAATAGACGCCACGATAACGAGTTCTAATCCAGGGCACCAAATCCTTCTTCGCGCATTAGCTTGGCAACGCGGTCAGGATGTTTGAATGCTGCCAGAAGGGCGAATTCACGTGCATCCGTTTTCGAGACCTCACTCGCTCCGAGTTCTTCGGCTAGCCTGGTGCGATACTGTCCCTCTTGATCGGCTACCTCATCTCGCACATGAATCTCGAGACGTGTGTCCCTCTCATCACCAACATTCCTTCTCCGAATGAAATATGGGTAGGTTTCAGGCGAGGGCTGTGGTTCCGATTTCGCTTCTGCCGGGTTCTGATAAGCCGATAGCTGATCGGCGCCGTCTTCCGACTCAGATTCTGTGCTCTCAGAGATGACTGGCACTGAGTCGGCCTCTGACGTCGAGACAACATCGGCTTCTTCTTGATCGCTGGGTACGTCCTCGGCAGACTGGTCTGCTTTTTCGTCACTGTCGCTACCTCCGAAGTCAAGATTTCCGGACCCAGATTTGAAGCTACTCATGCTGTCGTCACCTCCGGTGTCTCATCCTCTCGAAGGTCGATAATACGACTTTCATAGTCCTGAATATCGAGTTCCAGCACCGGATTGACATCTACATCGAAGGTATCGGTCGCGATGAAGTAGGCGAGTTTGTATAGATCCCGCAACGTTTCGATTTCTCTGTCCCGAATTCTCCGTTGGCCAGGTTCGCTTGCCATCTCGCCGTCTCGTTCGAACGTTTTCCATCGCTGTTCCACCACTTTGAACGCCGAGCCTCGTGCTTCCCACATCGCGTCCATGAGACTCTCGCGATTTCCAATCGTCACCGGGGTGTCGAACGCGTCGGTAGCCTCGAACTGCTCCCGGTATTGTCGGTGAGCGTTCGTCTGGCCCACTCCGCAGGGAACGACACACGAGAGGCCGATTTCGATGTCGAGTTGCGATTCCATGTTTCTCACGAGTTCTTCAAGGCCCTCGAGGCTGAGATTACCCTTTCCGGCCGGCTTGACTGGAGCGACGAGCGTCCTTAGGGCGAAGATCGCGTTATAGAGAAGGTCCTCTGCTCGAGCGTTCGGGTCGATCAACACCGCATCGTACTTGTCGTACAGCTCCTGTTCGTTCCAGAGCAGCTCGTAAAGGAGTTCGTATCGAGGATAGTCCTCGCGACTCATGTTCTTCATTCCCGTCTCGTACGAGATCTTCTGCTCCAGGTTAGAGGTGAAATCACCGAGCATATCGTGGCTCGGAATGACGTCAACCCCCTCATCAGTCGTCTCGATCAGATTATCGAAGTCACCGTCCGGCATACCAAGAATGTGTTTGACTAGATTGTCTGCACCGGGATCACTTCGATGTGCGCCGACGTCGAAAAGACTCGTCAAGTTTCCTTCCTGCGGATCGAGATCGATGACGAGGGTGCTCTGGCCCATCCGCTCCAAAGCAACTGCGATGTTAGCCGTCATCGTCGTCTTGTATGTTCCACCCGACTCCGAGTAGACCACAGCTGCGATCATGGACCCGATGTTACACAGGCCGTAGCATAAATCTGTGTCAGACACACGTTACAGATGGCTGTTACAGACGGCTGGTACAGACAGGAATTTAGGAATGGTCTATTCCGTGGTTGAAGCATCCGTGGAGGGGGCCCACATCTGTTCGTTATATCTGTGACAATTGTCTGTAACGGTTGTCAGTAACAGTCGTCTGTCCCAATAATTACTGAAAGGCATCCTCAATGGAATTCGAGAACGACGGCCGTTCAGAGACGTTCATTCTCGATTGCACCCATCTATTACAGATTGTTCATACAGAAATCTGCTACAGATTGTGAGTACAGACATTCCTATGTAGTGAACAATACTGAGACCACTTTCGCCGACTCATAGGACTGGATCTACTGTTACAGATATCTGTTACAGATACACGCTACCGACGACACGAGTTCGGCCTCATCCAGTCATGGTTGAAGGCTGAAGATATTGAATTAGGCGCTTTCCGGTACAGATGTCCATTACAGATGTATGTTACAGATGGAGCGATTATGGGAACCCAGCGAGCAGGCAATCTCTACGTACTGGAGGAAGGGAATTGAGGTCGCGATTTTATTCGGATATTTCTCTCGGCTAAGACGGTTTGTACGAGTAGATCCTAGGTGCAGAAGGGGAATATTTCCATCAAAAACTTACTGACCTTTCATGTTGCTATATCATACCTCAGAGGTCCATTGATCCGATCAAATGTCGCAGGAGCGGAAATCATACACCATCAGAGCTGAGCTCACGTATCTGGGAAGGGTGTTTCTTAGAGATCGAGAAAAAGATTCGTTATCGTAGTATACAGTTTATAGACGGGCAAAGTCACCGCAGTCGTGCGATTTTCGGCCAAAAATCGACATCACGATCCACTTTCGCTTATCGTAGTACGAACAAGTAAAATCGTCGGGGTCGTCGGAGCTAATTGAGTGCGGACAGTGACCTGCGCGAGGAATTGACTGACCTCTAGAGAAAACCTCTGATAAGCATCTTCCAAGCTCTCCGACACGGTTGGCCAGATCCACTCGGAGAACAAAACCAAATTACAAATATGTGTATGTAATCTATTGTTCCGTTCAACGGAACAAAATTATGGTATAAACGTCATTCCGAGCGGAATGTTATCAAACCATATGAATCATTCTTGGTTCGTCGCTTTCACCGGGTGGCTCTTCGACCACGCGTTCACCGGGGGGTACCAGATTATGGCCTTGGGGATGGCCGTCGCCGGGCTCGGATACACCGGTATCCACCCGTAGGCTACCCGTTCATATCGACCAACGTCGATCCGGAGAAAAAGGAAAAGGTTCTGGGGATGTGGGGGAGCACCTCGAAGATCGGGGATGCCGATGCCCCTCTTCTCTTCGCAGTTTTCGTACTCGTCGTGTTCTGGGAACGAGTGCTCTTCGGCGTCGCGATGTTCGGTTTCGCGTCCGCTGCGTGGTTACTGTTCGTTCTGCGACGACCGGGGTTCGATTCCGAGCCGTCGTCATCCGATAACGGTCGTATCGGAATGGGGCGCCCCGACAAGTCGTGGCGGACCGACCCCCGCCAGTTCTTCCTCCCGACCACTTACTTCTGGTGTTGTTCTTCGGGATCCTCTCCGCGGGCAACGGACTCGTCGCGTTCGCACCGGGTTCGTCGACGACGTTACGGGTATTCCCTTTCGGTCGCTGGAGTCGATATCGAACCCGAGTCGATCGCCAACTTCTATTTCGCGGTCTTACTGGTCAGCGCTGCCGCCTCGCAACTGGTCTCGCGCGTCCTCGCCGATCGGTTCGATCATCGTGCCTTCCTCGTCGCGTATCTCGGGCCGTCGACGGTCGATCTATTGCTTCTGTCGGTCCTCACGCTGACGCCGATCGCTCTGCTGGCCGTGTTCGCGGTTGTTGGTAGCAGTATCTTCGGTCTGAACCCCCTTCGAGATGCTCTCGTCAGCGACATCTCCGCCGACAATTACGAGGGCTGACATTCGGCTACATGTACACGATGGCGCTCATCGGAAGCGCAGCGTTTCCCACTCTCATCGGCTATTTGGTCGACACGGCCGGGTATTCGGACGAGCTTCGGTGTCTTGCCTCTCGGTACACTGGTTGGGCTCGGCTGCGTCGGTCTGCTCTACACTTCCCAGATCTACCTGCGACGTTCAATCGGGCGAGGGTGTTCGATTTTCGTCCGAGAGTCGGCTGGTCGGCTCTCGACTATACGAATTCATTTGTACCGGGGCTAGGTACGTGGCGGTATGCAAGCCGTTGTCTGCACGGACTTCGGGGAGTCACGTATCGAGGACGTACCGATGCCGTCGGTCGGACCAGGCGAGGTCCTCATCAAGATCCACCGTGTCCAGTTGAGCGTTACCGAGTGTAACCTCTACCACGGTGAGGAAATCTCACACCACGAGACGGTACGGGACCACCTTCGGGACGGCCCCAGTCGCCTGTTCGGTCATGAGTTCTGTGCCGAGGTCGTTGAGACCGCCGACGATGTGACTGCGTTCAACGTTGGAGACCGAGTCTACGCACCTGGGAAGATCTCCTGTGGCGAGTGTGGATATTGCCGGTCCGATCGCGAATTATACTGTTCGAATAAGGAATACATCGGCTACGACATCCCGGGGGCGTTGGCGGAGTACGCCGCCCTCCCTGCCGAACCGTTGTCTCGCGTCCCCGACGGGGTCAGCGACGCGGAAGCCGCCGCGATGCAGCCGCTTGCCAGCACCGTTCTCTGCCTACGGGAGGCCGGCATCAAGCAAGGCGATGTCGTCGCAGTTGTCGGCACCGGCGTCATGGGGTTTCAGAGCGCTCAGATCGCGCTCATCCAGGGTGCGGAAGAGGTCGTCGTGATCGACTTCGACGAACGGAAACTTAAGATCGCGGATCGGTACGACCTGACCCCCGTCGACGCGACGGCGGTCGATCCGGTCGAGGCGGTCCGCGAACGCGCCGGCGGTATCGGCGCGGACGTCGTGATCGAGGCTGTCGGTGGGGACCAGACCCACGCCACCGACGGTTCGGACCCCCTCGCCCAGGCTATCGAGATGGTCGCACGTGGCGGGACAGTGGTCCAGATCGGCTACCTCATCGGCGATCTGACGATGGCGCCACAGATCTTCCGGTCGAAGAGCGTGGACTGGGTCAACCCCGTCACCGGCGTCACTGACCTCGGACCCGATCGGACCACCGGTACCTTCGCCGCACGGCTGGTCGAACGGGGCCGTGTATCCATCGAGGAGTACGTCACTCACGAACTCTCGGGGCTCGAGTCGTTCGAATGTGCGGTCGAGATGACCCTGAACAAGGAGGACTGCGACGCACTCGGGCCGGCACAGATCGTCCTCCCGTGACGGTTCGCTCTTCTCTCGAGATCATTGTTCCGCCGTGATTGGACGGTTACCGATGGAGTACGTGGGGAGAACTCTCGCCACTGCTGTCAGAATCTGATCGTGAACGCACCGTCGCGACGAGTGTGCAATCCGAGCTGGCCTCCAGTGCTGTGGTCCACCTGAGTCGCCAAGGTTCGACGAACGGACGCTCAATCATTCTTGACCTTCTCTAATATGGGGTAAAAGTACTCATTGAACAGTCCTGGGTTCTCGACCATAGGGAAGTGACCCATCTCTTTCATGATATGGAACTCGGCTCCGGCGATTTGTTCGGCTACCTCGCGGGTGTCCTCGGGACTGGCTGAGAAGTCGTACTCTCCGGTTAACAAATAGACGCTGCACTCGTCGGTGTCGATGTCGCCCAGTTCGTCACGGATATCCCAGTCCTCCGTGTAAAAGTGCAGGTCGCCGACATACACATCATGGCCGCCCTGTGTATAGTGCCACCAAGATTCCCGCTTAAACTGTTCGGGACTCTGGGGTGCCTGCAGCCCATAGGTCCACTCCGGACGGACGACTTCTTGGTTAATGTGGGGGTGATCAAGGTAGCCAATGTCCCGTGTCGGTGCGTGAGCGGTCGACTCAAGAGCGACGACTGCCCGCAGGTCATCGGCATAGGAGTTAGCCAGCTCCAGCACGATCGCACCACCCATAGAACACCCGACGATCCCGGGTTGGTCGAGATCAAGCGCGCTGACGAACGTCATGATAAAACCGGCATAAAAATCCGTCGTTAGGCGGTAGTCCTCGGTCCACCATTCTCTAGTCATCGGTGGGAGCGTCTTGCCGTGCCATGGCATATCGAAAGCGTAAAAAGTGAAGTCCTCGTGGAGGCGCTCGTTGTTCATGATGTGCCGGTACTGTCTGGAGTCAGCGCTGGCCGTGTGGAGTAGGACGAGGGGGATGTCCCCGTTGCCGGCCGTCTCGTAGTAGGTACGGTACTTTTCTCCCTCAAATTCCAACCAGACGAATCCAGCGTTGATCGCCTCGTGTACGCTGTGCTCGAAGTCTCTGGGCGAACTGACGCCGTCAGTCATGGTTGACCTCCTGGAAGACGACTAGCATGCGCTTCAATGGCCGAATATGCTGGATGGCCGTCTTGAGATCACCTTCAATAGTCATGGGGCCGCGGAGCCAGGCTCCGAGCAGGTCGTGGTGTAGCGGGGATGGCGTTTCTGAGAACATTTTCCGCCAAGTGTCCTCCGGCGCCCGGAGCGCGAAGTCCCATCCCACAAACGTAGGATCTTCATGGACGGTTAGATCGGTTTCATCGACCGTTACGGCGTACGCGTCGTCGCCAAAGTCGAACCGGATCGTCGCGTCGAACGCCCGGCTCGTTCGCTCGAACTGAGGGTCTTCAGCGATTGCCAATGCTGCCAATTCGAGCCATTCGGTACTTGGAAACGATGACATATAATTTCTCTAACGAAGATTACTTACTTAGACCTTGGTGTTCCCCCATCCGTTCTAGGCTAACTGGAAAAGACGAAGAGACCGCTAGCCGTGTTAGCGGTATGAGACCCGGTGAGGAGATGAATGACTCTCCCACCGGATTCGGTAATAGAAGAACGGCTAGTAAAGACGTTTCCGAATACCCGGCTGCCCAAGCTTGCTCGCACAACTGAGTTGGACCAGCTTGAGGGGGGAAAACTCGAGGCTGATGCCCTGTTCTGGTCGCTCACACTCGAGTTCGTTACCGGACACTATAAAACACTCGAAGAGTTCCGGCAGGAATACATCAACACCGTCAGGTTGAACTTCGCGACTCGTCGTTTCACGATTGGTTCACCGAGGCGCTCTGTGCGTTTCTTCGAGAGGTCCTCAAGCGCGTCCTTGAGGACCTCTCGAAGAGAACGACGACCGTCTCCAGGGTCGGTTCGACCAGTTCCGCGAAGTATTCCTGATTGATATGACGGTCATCACGCTGTATCAATTCCTCTTGGGCCTGTTTCCAGAGTATGGCGACGACCACGCTGGAGCGAGCGTGGTCTGCGCAACGTCTGAACACGTCGTCGACGAGACCGGGACCGACGGAAAGGCGAAATCGCAAGACGATTGCTACCTGAACTCAGTCTGCGAGGGGAGGATAATGAATCTCTCACCAGTTGCAATTACGTCACTGTTGACTTCGCTATTTCCGTCAACGATGATCGACGACCTCGCGCGTGAGAGCGAAGTCGTTGTGAGAGAGCGAAAGCCCGCTGTTAGGATATTAGTCTGGACGGTAATCGTGGACTTAGCCGTCGGCGGCGAAGCCCGCTCCATCGCCCCCTATCGCCGCACCTACAACGGCGCAACAGGTCAGAATCTCGTCACCTCCAGCTTCTACGACTGATTCACCCAACTACTGGAACTCCTCCTACGCGACCTCCTTGACGGCGTGGTCGAGGGGGTCGCTGTTCCTCACACCATCGCCTCACTCTTCGAGCAGTTCCGCGACGTTGTCGTTGCCGATGCCACCGTCGTGCGGTTACATCGGTTTCTATCGGCGTGCCCTGCGACGCATCCAGACGTCTCCGGAATCAAGCTCTACCTTGTCCACAGCATCACTGCTCAGTCGGTGGTCACCCGGGCGATCACTGACGAATGAACCCACGAGAGCACCCTATTCAATACGGGATTGTGGATGCGTGGACGGCTGTTCTTGCTCGATCTCGGATTTTTCAAGCACCGCCGTTTCGCTTTGATCGACGAGAACGACGGCTTCTTCGTTAGCAGACTGAAGCGGAGTGCGAATCTGGTGATCGTGCGCGAACTGCGGGAATGGCGCGGCCGCACCATTCCGCTTGAAGGAACAAAAGTGTTCGACGTAGTCGACGATCTGTGTCAAGAACAGATCGACGTTGAGGTCAAAGTTCGGTTCGAGCAATGAGAGGCGGTCGTGGGACAGCAAACGGTTTCGAGTCGTCGGCGTCCTCATCGCGGACGCCGACGACGGCTATCGGTTGTACATCACGAACTTGCAGAGTGGGAGTTTAGTCCCGAGGACGTATCGACGCTGTACCATGCTCGGTGGGTCGTGGAGTTGCTGTTTCTTGAGTTGAAATCGCAGTACGGGCTTGGAAGATTTCAGACAGGGAAGGAACAAATCGTCCGGACTCAGGTGACGGCGGCTCTGCTGACACTGGTGGTCAGCAGAGCCATCCTTCGGTTATTCGTCGATCACGCCTAGGGGCTAGGTGTTAAGTGCGTGTTTCCAACGGAACGCTGGGCGTACGACCGGAAGTTCGTACGCCCAGCAAGTACTCTCTGAGATCGTTGTTTCGTGGGAGTACGACCCGATTCTTCCGAATTCGTAGTAGCAGGAAGCGAAACAACCATCTCCATCATACCAAACGCTTCTCGACAAGGTGAATACAGCGGTGTATACTGGTTTCACGGTTTAACCGAATACGAATACTTCACCACCACAGACGCACGTACGCATGAGTCAACGTTCGACCGGTCCATATGGGTTGAGAACCCCCTGCTATTGTTGTTCAAGCCTACTTTGACTACCGGCAGATAGATCTCATTGATGCCAACGGCGGCTGGTTCCTCACGTGGCTCAAGACCAACGCAAAACCCGAAATCACCGACGAATTTAGGAAATGGCGCGGCAATGCCATTTTCCTGAAAGGGAAGTAGGTTCAGGAGTTCTTGAAAGATCTTTACCAAGACGTCATCGACGTCGGGGGCGAAGTCCAGCTCAAACGGCGCGTCTTCAACGGCACGGCTTCGTGTGCCGTTGAGACATCCCGTGTCGTCGGTGTCTGGATTACAGAGGAACAACGCTATCAACTGTATATAATGAATCTGCCGACTGAAGAGTATCGCGCGCCTGATATCGCGAAGTTCTATCAAGCGAGATGGGAGATCGAACTGCTGTTTCGTGAGCTCAAGCGGGTGTACGGACTTGACGAGATCATCTTCAGCAAGCCAGACGTCGTTGTGGCACAAATTCTGATCGGCCTGTATTCGCTCGTTGTCAGCCGCAATCTTCTGGAGCTGTTCATCGAGATCATCGAACAACACCAGATAGACAGCAGCAACGACGACGTTGATGCATCGTCGCTGCTTCCAAAGGAACGGTGGGCACGGGTGTTCAGCCGTCAGAGTGATCGTATTCTGTGCCGAGTCGCTCGGCGACTCGGCTACGACCCACCGAGTCTGGGAAAATCGCTTCTGGACAATGCGTTAGATCCGAACGCTCACCGAGCCCTACTGTCGGAGAGAGTTCAGCAAGAGCCGTTCGCTCCTGACCTTGCGTAATCCGCCCTACTCGGGTAGAATTCGTGACGGTCGCCAGCGACAGCTTTCGGATTCAGTAGATGGTTCGGGGCGCTCACCGTGGTGAGCGCTCCTGGAGTTCCTTCACGTCGGAGCAATTGACTATGACCGACTGTGCTGACCCATCCAACGAACAGAATTCCGGTTCGATTGTCCCGGATACAGCGGGATTAGCCTAGAACGGATAGTGTCTACACTGATCTACAACCCACCGTCATCTAGTGGATTCAAACTTTGATCAGAACACACAGTCCGGACACTCTTCTGTTCTCGATTGCGTTCTCACTTCAGTACGCAGATATTGCCCGCTTGCCGCACGTTCGATAGGATCTAATCGTCCAGTTCACCATACAGGCTCATTCAGATCGTGGGGTAAGCCCAACACTGACCCTAGTCCTACTCAAGATCCGAGGTAATCTGTATGGTCAGCACAGGTCCCATTTTTTGATCATGTAGAAAATCTTCTCGGTGGGAATTTCTGATGATCGCAAAACGAACCAGGCTCGATGGAGTCGCTCATTGCCATAGTCTGGATCAAGAGGAAGCACTTATGGCAGTCTCATTGTCATCGACGGATACCAACGAACTCCTCGGTACCGAAACTTATGACTGGACGGAATGAACATTGTGATAGACGAGTCTATAATATTCTTCCGGAAAATCCTAATGTTTGATTGCTAATAATATATAGATTATAATGTCATATGATTTGACTAATAGAATTTATGGAAGTTTAGAAACGGTTTGATTATTGGTCTAGTCGTTTGATTCGTCAATCGCAATTCGTGGATCGATAATGCTATATATGATATCTACAGCAAAGTTACCGAGAATCACAGAAAGCGCGATGAGGAAAAAGACAAATTGAACGACCGGGAAATCACGCACGAGAATTGATTGGACCAATAAGAAACCTATCCCCGGCCAGTTAAATACCACTTCCACTAATACCATGCCACCAATTACGCGTGTTAACTCTGAAGGGAAAGCAGTAATAACAGGAAGGGAAGCATGCTTCATTAAATGCCTTGTCTGCTTCCAAGGAGCCAACCCCGTCATTCTAATATAGTAAATAAATTCTTTCCGTCGTGTTTCAATGACACTAGTGCGCATGATCAACGACGGGGCGTAGATATATCGTATAACAATGGCGGATGCGGGCAAAGTATAGTGCCACCAAAAATTTGCTGTTTGCATTAACTCAAACAAGCCGTCGGTTTCAGCTCGAACATCTATAGAGGCCATACCGGAAGTAGGAAATAGTCCAAACCATACCGCAAAGACGACAATAAGTAACATCGACGTGTAAAATTCAGGAATGGTGCCGCAAAGTGTAGCAAAAGAAAATGCCCCTTTCTCCTGAATTGAGCCGCGATTTTTCGCCATATACGTTCCGACATATGAACCTATGATATATCCAATTACTGTCGCGGGAAGGACAAGAATTAATGAATTCGCCATAGCTGGTAATACGACTTCTAACACAGGATCTCGATACTGAAACGAATCTCCCATGTCACCTGTTAGCATGTTGTGCATATATGCGATATACTGTTCATGTAACGGCTCATGGACAGCATATTTTTCCTCGATTTCTTCAATTAGCTCTGGATCCGCTATTCCTTGAGTGAGGATATCAACGTATGTACCAGGCATGAACCTAAAGAGACCAAATAGGAATGTAATGATTGCCCATACCAAGAAAATTGTAATTACGATCCTTTTAGCAATATATTTTAAACTTACCATGGTTAACGGTCCTCCCTGAAAAGACGAGAGGTATCTTCATGCCTTCTAACTTCCTCATTATTTGAGTGAGAGTAGTATAAATGACAAGCCGCTTTATGATTTGGGTTCCCATCAATAATCACACTTTTTGGTTTTTTGCTGCAAATTTCCATACGCTCTGGACAACGTTCTTTAAAACGGCATCCTATAAATTCTCCCGTAGGACTGCCTGGGTCACCTTTTAATTCAGTTCTAGGCCGTTTATGATTGGGATCCGGCGTTGGGATAGCTTTTATTAAGGCTTTTGTATAGGGGTGTTTTGGGTTAGTTAAAATTTCCTTTGTTGGACCTGATTCAACAATCCGACCCAAATACATTACATTTATATTATCACAAACATATGATACCGTGGACAAATCGTGCGAAATATAAATCATTGAAAAATCTCTTTCCGATGATATTTTAGACAATAATTTTAAAATAGAGGCTTGAGTAGACACGTCCAACATTGAAACCGGCTCGTCAGCTAAAATAATATCCGGATCGGAAACCAACGCTCTTGCAATAGCTACTCTCTGCTTTTGGCCTCCGGAAAGCTGAGGAGGTTTCCGTCTTACAAATTGGCTGACGGGTTCCAATTCAACGTCGTGTAGTGCATTCAAAACCTTCTCTTCTTTATTTGATATTCCGTGAATATCCAATGGCTCTGATACAATATCCTCAACCCGCATTTTTGGATTCAATGAATTATAGGGGTCCTGAAAAATCATTTGGATATTATTTCGGTAATTTTTCCAGTCGGATTTATTGAAATTTCTCCGGTTTTTTCCATTATATATAATCTCACCGCCTGTATTCTCTTCCAGTCCAATTAGAGTTTTAATCAACGTGGTTTTACCACAACCACTTTCACCAATAACACCCTCTACTTGATTAGAAGTAAGGTCTAATGAGACACCGTCAACAGCTTTAACATATTCTAGGTCTCCAATGATCTGACGATATAACTTATCTAATAAGGATGTGTGAGAAATATAATATTTCTCTAAACCTTCAGTTTGTAAAATTATTTTGGATTGTTTCATTTATTATCAATCTCCTTTAAGTATTCTTCCTTTAATTTTGGAATCTCATCCTTACGAATACATGCAACCTTATGAGAATTTACATCACCAGATTGCTTGAGTTTTGGGGCACCATTTTCACAGCCATTAATCGCCCAAGGGCAACGATTTACAAATGTACACTCATTTACTTGAGTTTCCAATTTAGGTGGTACTCCACCGATAGTCACTAATTCTTTATTAGTATTTTGGATGTCTGGAAAGGATCTTTGTAAAAGTATTGAGTAGGGATGCCGGGCATCATGATATATGGTTGATGGATCGCCTGTCTCAACGATCTGCCCCCCGTGCATGACTCCAACTGATTGACTGTTCTCAAAAACGATTGAAATATCGTGTGTGATCATTAAGATACTTAAATCTCTTTCCTCGCGAATTTTCTCTAAGTGTTGAAAAATTTGATCCTGTAGAATCACATCAAGTGCCGTTGTAGGCTCATCGGCAATAACTAATGACGGTTCTAAAAAGATTGACAACGCAATAAGAACTCGTTGTTGCATCCCCCCTGAAAATTCAAATGGATAATCATGGATTCGTTCCATAGGCAAGCCAACTATATCAAAAGAATCCTTGAACTTTTGATGGGTATATTTTTTATCCCAATCTGTATGTGCTTTTCCAATTTCCCACGCTTGATCACTCAGTCGTTCTATTGGATTGAGACTAGTCATTGGGGATTGAGGTATCATTGATATTTCCTTCCAACGTATCTGTTCTCTAAATTGCTTTTCCGAATAATCTTGTATCTCTTCACCTTTATATATAATTTTTCCAGATTCAATTTCACCATTCTCGTCAATTCCTCCCATGATTGATTTTGCAATTGTGCTTTTTCCGCATCCACTTTCACCAACCAACCCGTAACAGTCTCCTTTTGTTATGTTCATATTTGCGTTATTCACTGCATGTACCCGATGGTGACGGGATTGGTAGGTAATACTCAAATCTTCAATTCGAAGTATTTCTTCAGCCATGGATACCACCTTCATCAAAGATTTCTACGCCCCTACCTAGTAATAAGGTACTTAACACAGTCAGAGATAACAATATACCTGGCGGCAGTGTCCACCACCACGCACGGGCCATATACCCCGAATTATACACATTGCGGAGCATAACCCCCCACGAAGGAAGAAATGGATCACCCATGCCAAGGAATGAAAGGCTAGCCTGCAAAGTAATCGTAACGCCGACACCAATTGCGAAGTATAGTATTACTAATCCCATCACATTTGGAAAGACGTGCTTTATAATTGTCCGATGAGTTGGGGATCCCATAGCTTCAGCTGCTTTGATATATTCACTTTCCCTAATCTGTAATACCTGCGATCGAATAACTCTGGCACTACCTCGCCAAACGATAGCCCCGATCACAAGTATTGATGCATAGTATCCTGCTCCAAATAGTGCTAATAGAACTATTGCGAACGGAATCAACGGCACCCCATATACGAAATCCGTAATCCTCATTAATATAGCCTCTACGGGCCCTCTCATATATCCTGCAGTCATACCAATACTCATCCCAATGGTTATTATCAATAAGCCCCCTAAAAACCCCGCTTCCATTGTTGGCTGGGTACCAATTATGACGCGAGAGAATACATCATACCCGTTATGTGTCGTCCCCAAAGGATGATCTAATGATGGTGGAGCTAATCTATTCAACTCACCAACTTCCGTACGATGTTGATCATTATAATGATATGGGGCAAGGCGTGAACCGAAGACAGCAATTACGGTCATGACTGCTAAAAAATATGCGGGCCAACGAGTTGCTCTCGTACTGAAGTACAACCGAAGACCAGAGGTGGCATCCTCTACAATGTAATGACCTCGGACTCGATTTACAAGTTCAATAATCCAAAAATGGATGTCTTGAACAGGTTTGTACATTACAGACTTCACCAAATGCTAGCGTATAAAGGTTTCGCCTTTAGTGTACGGTGCATTCTGGTGAAGCGGTGGAAAGAGAGATGTTCGGAGGCTCCGTAGAATACTCCATAGAAAATACGGCGAGGGAGTACGATCATAACATTAATATGGTTCTCATTATTGTCAAACACAGACGAAATAACGTTCTTTCAAATCCAACGGTACAAGAACCAAAAACGCAAGGTGGATGATGAAATCGGCAAGTGAGCCTGTCTAGCCAAAGAGCGAACAGTTCTTCGAGACGGATGCTTTGGCCGCCCAAGAACTGATCACGGTCTCTCTAGAACCGGATCCGCTTGGGTATTGGGCTAAGGTGAGAACCGTGAGCGCTCTGAGGGCGCTATTCAACACGGCACAATGAAGAGGATCAGTTTCGAGCGTAGCGGTGAGCGGTTCTTGAGACTGCATGACAGCCAATCACAAGAACAGCTTGCTCGTTGACTAGACATTGCCGATAAGTATGAGTGTTCACTTGATGATCGAACCCCTCGACGGGTTCCTGACCACCATAAATTATAAATACGTGTCCTCCGACTTCACCTTGTATGTCAAAGTCTAACAAATCGAATTTGACAAGCATCGACCGAAGAAATTTACTGAGGAGCATGTCCGCGATTGGCGCAGCGAGCGTAGCGGGATGCATGGGAGGTGATGATGCTGATGATGCCAACGATGTCGATGATGCCGCGGATCCTGAAGGAGAACGAGTGCCAACAATTGATTGGGCTTACTGGTCAGATATGGGTGCTCGTACTGGTACGTTTGAAGCTTCATTACCGATTTTTGAAGAAAATGTTAATGAATTGGGAGTTGATGTGAATATAATGCCAGTCACTTTGGCGTTTACTGGTGATGCTATCCGGAATGATTATAGGGAATACCATATAGAATTCGTGGACATGAGCCTGGGACCAGATAGGTTAGATCCCGAAGAGTTCCTTACACGTTTTATAGTTAATTATGCGGGTGATTCAGGTGTAGGTAACAGATCCGACTACATGAGCTGTGACTACAGCATGAATGTCTTAGCACAGGCTCGCGCAGGCGACCCTGATGAAAGGAGAGAATATGTTAACGAAGCCTCAAGAATCTTTTCAGAGGATGTGGCTAATATTCCAATTTCCCACATGATGGTTTTAAGTGGGTTAAGGACCGATCAATTACAGCTAGATGGCGATCTAGGTCTTGCTGGACTTAATGTTGGCCATCCAGGGACAATTACCCAACTTCGAGCCGAGGGAGAGGAACGAATTCGGTATAATGGTGATGCCAGATTTGCAGAGAGTTTAATTAACAATGTACTCCAAGTGAGTACGACTCCGATAGCCGCATGGAATAATTTAGTTTATTCGCCGCTAGTCGGGTATGATGAAAATTACGAAATAGAATACGTATTGGCTGAGAGTATTGATGTTTTAGACGATGGTCTAGTTTATGATATTACCCTGAGGGATGCTACATTCCATGATGGCACACCGATTACTAGTGAGGACGTAGCATGGACCCTCGACTTCATTGAAAGCAATAACGATGCGTACACGGTTGCCTCCTCAGTCCCTTATGAATCTTTCGAAATAATAAATGATCAACAATTAGAGATTCATTTAGGATCGGTAGCACCATTCTTGTTGCCACGAGAACTCCCAAAGTGGGGCATCCTCCCAAGAGATGTATGGTTGGATGCAGGTGCGGAGGAAGACCCTGAAAATGTTGATTTGGAACTACCCTTAGTGGGCTCGGGCCCTTATCAGTTGGTTGAATTCCAACGAGACGAATTTATGCGAATGGATCCCTTCACAGATCACCCGGTTTATACCCCGGAGTTACCCATGGATGCTATCGTATATACAGAGACGAGCGCAGTAGTAACCGATTTTGAAGCGGGGAATTTGAATGTAGTCTATGAATTGCCAACCGAACAAGCCCTTGAATACCAAGATTCTGATTGGGCAGAAATTCACACGCAAGAAGGCTTTACACCAATATATAACGCACCACTGATGTCATTTGGACCATTCCAGTTTAGGGACTTTCGATTGGCCTTCTCTCAGGCACTGGACCGAGAACGCGCCATTGAAACAGCTCTACACGGTTTGACAAATGCTGAGGTTCATGCTTCCATGATGCCATCTACGCACCCATGGTTTGCGGGTGATGATATCTTGATGAGGTGTGCGGATTCACCGAGTTCAAACATTGATGTTGCAAGAGATTTACTTGAGGAGAACGGGTGGGAGTGGGATAGCGATGGGAACTTACATTACCCACCAGACTATGACACAGGACCTGCGTTGCCGCAGGGTGATACGCCCGTGGATCATCCGGATCAATTTCCCTGTGTAACGGAAATCGAAGAGCAACTGGATTCTTAGCCTCGATTTGGTAACTATTCTTTGCGCTCGCTGACTGGTTAGCGAACAGTAGAAACGAACCGAACAACTGTTCTGGTCCTACTCGTAACACACTACCATCGTGGTCGGTTCACTCGTCCCACACCGTGGTCGAACACGCATCCGAACGGTTCGACTCAGCCTTCTTGGACTGTCGCGACTCCGGTCCCTTCACTGTGCTTGATAGTCATCAAGAAAACTTTTGCCGCTTGCCTCGATAAGTCGTAACATCAATTTTCCTGATCCATCAGTGAACAGCAACCATAAATGAAAAATCTAATCAGATCTTCATTCCAACATGTGGATGGTGCTTTAAACGTTTCCGTCTGTCCGGTTTGGCGAGACGGAGACGTGTGTCCACTACGAAAGTGATGAGATCACCAAGCAAGAAACCACGGGCAAAAACGCTCAGCAGTACTGGTGCAAAAACTGCAAGACGTACTTTAACGACCTCACAGACACGATATTCAGCCAGCATCAATTTGGTCGAATGCCTTACACAGCGCCGATAGGGCAGGGAAATCGGTCGGTTCAAAACCGATCTCCCCTGTTATTTTTGGTATCTCCTTCAACAGGTCGATGGGCATAAATAGGACGTATCGAGATAAATCCGGAGACAGTGGAGCGAAACGTAGGCGTAGTCGACGAATCCGCCGCCCCGGAGAGTAAAGGATTCGCCTCTCTCATCCATAACGCTTCGTGAAATCAAGATGAAACGCTCGGTGAAGCGGGAGGTTTTCGTTATAGATACCGGAAGTGTCTCGCATCAACTCCTTTGATTTAACGACTACTTCGATGCAGTCTAGTGATTCAACACAGCTAGATAGATTCGATGGGTGGGGGAGCACGCGCCACTTGTGTGTAAGAATAAACGGCTCTGTAGTTTCGCTAGAGGTGAACACCACGACCGTGTTATTGCCGTAGAAAGCGAAGAGACAGATCGGTTTGACATCCGAAACCCGTCTCTTCACTCGTGTTACGGCCGCTAAAGCTAAATCAGTTGTCGCAAACCCCGACGAACCCGCCGACCCCGAAAGGGGTCGCGGGTTCTCCGAATGGGCAATGCTCACGCTCCATGCACTCCGCATAGAACTGGGCAAATCCTACCGCGTCACCGTCGATTTGCTGAGCGAGATGCCCGGTGTTCTCGAGGAAATCGGTCTCACCCGGCTTCCTCACTACACGGTTCTGCGTACCTGGTTCGAACGGATTCCAACGAAGACCTGGCGTGCGTTTCTCGGCGCTTCAGCCGAGAAACGCACTGGCCACACCGCTATCGACTCGACTGTCTTCGACCGTGACCAGCCGAGCCGACATTACGCCAATCGGACGCACTATCGCGTTCGAGCGTTGAAAGTCACCGCTCTCGTCGATGTTGAAACGCTCTACATCACCGATATCCACTCGACGACCTCGGAGAAGCACGATGCGAAGATCGGTCCGCAGGTCGCCCGGCGGAACGTCGGCGACCTGCTCAGCCTCACTGCTGACCGTGGCTACGACGCGAAAGCCTTCCGCGACGAACTCCGTGAACACGGCGTTCGTCCGCTGATCAAACACCGGATTTTCACTCCGCTCGATCACGCTCACAACGCCCGCATCGACAGTGATCGGTATAACCAGCGCTCGATGAGTGAAACCGTCTTCTCGAGCATCAAGCGCACGCTCGGCGCTGCCGTGCGTGCGCGAAGCTGGTGGCTGGAGTTCCGCGAGATGATCCTCAAAGCGACCGTCTACAACCTCCGGCGGAGCGTCCGATATCCGTGAAATCGACCGCCGTCTACCGAAACTACAGAGCCGAATAAACAAATAATTGTTAGCTCCAAAGGAATTGTCACTGATGAGGACGTCTACATTAACCAGGTTGTATGCCTGTAGTTTTAGTGAATCCGCCGCTGGAGCAGTCACCCGGTCGCTCCAGGACAGGGTAAAAGTAGTCAATTTGGACCTAAGGTTTATACGGATGCTAAACCTTACGGAGTAGTACTGAATGGCTTCCTGACTGCTTCATCCTCAGCGTGTTTCGCTGAGTTATGCATGGGTCGAAGACATACCCCACAACAATTCGTCCGACATATACCCTTAATTTGGTACTGCGTTTTGATGAAAATGCTTATGCTTCTGCAATCAATCCACCAATTATGGCCGGAGTTGAAGTGAATGGGAATGCAGCAGGCCGGCAGTTGGAATCGGAAGTTGAAAAAAAGGAAGATTCAGAAACCGGTGCCCCAGTAACCCAATTAACAAATTATTTTGCTCATAGTCACCAATTGTACTATACGAATACAAGCTGGTATGAAGACGAAGGTAAGGTTTTATTTGGCTCTGATCGTCACAATTCTAAGAACTTGTACAGCGCCGATATAGAATCAGGATTAATTACTCAGCTTACTGATTTAGAGGTTTCCGATTTCGAACGAAGTCTTTCGCCCCCAAGAAGCAAATATTATGGCGGTGGTGCTTCGATTAACCAAGAGAGAGAAGAGGCATATTTTTGGTATGATAAATACTTATGGTCTTTAGATCTAAATTCGTATTCGATTAGTAAAATCTACGAATTACCACAAGGCTATCGTCCGCTCCGAACTAGTGTTACAGCTGACGGGAATAACCTATGCACAGGAATCACCGAGATCCTTCGGGATGAGATTATAACGAGTTCTAAACGCCAAAAAGCGACTCCTGAGTCAAAAATATTAAGAATCTCACTGGATCGCTCCGGTGTTAACGCTCAAACACTGTATGAGGATGATATGTGGTTAGGACACCCGAACGCTTCACCTACCAAATCAAACTTGATGACGTTTTCGCCAGAAGGGCCTTGGTCAAAGCAAGACGAACGCATCTTTGGTTTAGATATGGAAACTGGTGAAAGCTGGGCCATCCGCCCGAAGGATCAGGGCACACCCTATGGGGGATTGAGTCACGAACATTGGCTTGCGGATGGGACCCATATTGGATATCATGGGTATTATGAAGACGGTACACCATTTTTTGGTACGATCCGGCATGACAACACCGAACAAGAGGAGGTGGAGATATCGGCCGATCTACTTCAGTTAGGGGATGGTGGATACAAGTCACACTTTCATAGGAATGAGGATATATTACTAACCGATGGGAGTCCTCAATACCCGTATCTTATAATTTGGCCTATTGACAATGGTCTTTCTTCCTTAGGCACCCCAAGAAAGCTGGTATGTCATAATGGATCGTGGCAGCACCCTCGTCTTCATGTTCATCCCCGAATTAGTCCAGATGGGTCTCGGGTTCTGTATAGTAGCAATGAATCAGAATATCAGAATATATACAGTGTAGAAATTCCGGACTTGAAAACATTACCAGAAGTTACACATTGAATTCGCGACATTGAAATTTTTGGCTCTTTAGTATCGCTAGGCGAGAGCGCTACGACTGCGTTATCTCGGTAGAAACCGAAGAGACAGATCGGTTTGACATCCGAAATTTGCCTCTTCACCCGTGTTACGGTCGATAAGTCTAAAGCAGTTGTTGCTAATCCCTACGAACCCGCCTACCTCGAAGCGGGTGGCGGGTTCGCTAAGTGGGCGATGCTCACCCTCCATGCACTTCGTATCGAGCTAGTCAAATCCTACCACGGTACGGTGGATTTACTCTCATAGATGCCCGGCGTTCTCGACGAGACCGGTCTCACGCGGCTCCCTCAATACACGGTTCTTCGCAACTGGTTCGAACGGATCCCGACGAAAACCTAGCGTGCCTTTCTCGGCGCCTCAGCCGAGAAACACACTGACTGGGAGATTTCACCGGTCCCACTGTAAATAATCTACAGCATGACCGAACGGATCGTAGCCGGTCTGCGATCCGCGTACGAGTAAATTTGATCCTGGATCTGGACGTTCGTGACCTACGAGGACGTCTTCTATGCGATCGACGAGACCTGCGGGAGTCAGATAATGGAGGATGTCCCCGATGGCGAACTTCTCGAGGACGCTCCCCTGTGATAATAGGTGATCAGCGTATCCTAGCTATCACGAGCGTGTCATAGAAAGCGTCACGTACAAAAGCAGCAGGGTGCGCGAAGTGTGTCCAACCACAAGCCCAACCCTGCTAGACTTAGCTTCGGTAGACGCCTTCTTGAATGTCGCGGCCACCGAGACAGTACCGCTGTTCGAGCCCCTTGAGTTCGAATTTCTGATGGAGTACGACGTGTTCGACCCCCTCGAAGCGGGGGCGAACACGAGTTCACCAGCCACCAGACCTCTTTCGCGGCTTTTTGCACTACTACTACAAGGACATCTACGGCTCACGTCCGGTCACACGAGAACTCCAGTACGGTCTCGTCTGGTATTACTGCAGCCTATACAAACCACCATCCAGAAACACGATTGGCCGTTTTCTCACTGACCTTGAACACGTCGTCGACAATATCTTCCAGAGACTCGTCGAGCAGGCCGTCGCTCGCGGCCTGCTCGACTCGACGTACCCCATCGATTCGACGCACATCAAGGCGATCCAGTACA